>PTLJ01000135.1 GCA_002938045.1 Alphaproteobacteria bacterium MarineAlpha3_Bin4 | reverse complement strand
CTAAATTGCAAGGACGAGATGTTGCACTTGCGCACGATAATGAAGCGTGGCACCAGCGCGCATCGCCAGTTGGCGGTCTACGAAAAGGCGCATATGGCCGGCAAGAATGACGAGGAAGCGCTGATTGCGGTCGTCGATCAGCTAATCGCCGAAACCGTGGAGGGGAGCTAGGGTTGGTCCCCATGAGTTTGGTCCGATGGGACGCGCCTTTTCATGTTCCGGTTCCCGCCCTAATGCGGACGCCGCATCATACCAATGAAACCGCCCGCTATCTTTAGCAGCGCGGACGTTGGTCCGTTGCCGCTTGTCCCCGGGGGGCCGCCCGATTATGGTTTCGGCCGACGTCCTGACAGCTTCACGTTCCAGGCAACACCCAAATGGAGAGGGGGGAATGGCGGATATAGGCGGTATCGCCGGTGATCGGCTGCGGGCTATTGTCGAGCGGATTGAGCAGCTTGAAGAAGAAAAGAAGGCGTTGTCGGACGATATCCGCGAGATCTATTCGGAGGCCAAGAGCATCGGGTTTGACGTCAAGGTGCTGCGGCAGGTCATTCGCTTGCGCAAGATGGACAGCCATGACCGCAGCGCAATGGAACAGGTCTTGGACGTCTACAAGCGGGCCCTCGACATGTAACGTGGCAACCGTTCAGGCAAACAGCCGGAAGGCGCGCGTGGCGTAGTCGTGCAGAATCTCGACGCTTTCGGTAATGGTGACGGCGCCAGTGTCGATGGTCATCTCCGGTGCAGTGGGCACCTCGTAGGGCGCCGAAATTCCGGTGAAATCCGGAATCTCCCCGGCTCGCGCTTTCTCATACAGCCCCTTCGGATCGCGCTGTTCGCAGATTTCGAGGCCGGGGTCGAGAAAAATCTCTTGAAAGCCCTCGCCAGCGGCACGTCGGGCAAGCGCGCGGTCGGCCCTGTAGGGCGAGATAAAGGCCGTCATCACGATCATGCCGCCGTGCGTCAGCATCGCCGCCAGCTCACCGACGCGGCGTATGTTCTCGGCTCGGTCATCCGGTGCGAAGCCGAGGTCAGCGTTGAGGCCGTGGCGGAGGTTGTCGCCGTCAAGGGAAACGACGTTGTAGCCCTCTTCGAATAACCGCCCCTCGAGAGCGGCCGCGAGGGTCGACTTGCCCGATCCGGATAGCCCCGTGAACCACATCACACCGCCCCGGTGGCCGTTGCGTCGCCACAAGTCACTGGTCTCGACGACACGCTTGCCGGTCGGGATAATCTCGGATTTTAGGGCCATCCGCTGTTCGCGGTTTAAAGCTTCATAAGATCCACGACGAAATCGGAATAGAGGATCGACAACGCCGTATTCAAACTCTCAACCGCCGCTGCAACACCACCACTGGATTCGTTTTCGATCCGGTAGGTCTTCAGAAACAACAGCTTGCCGCCGGTCGGCCTACGAACGCTAAGCTCGACCTCCAGCAGCGTTCGGCTTGGCTCGCCGGTAATTTGTTCCAGATGCTTGATCTTGCCGGTCAGGACGTGTTGCGCTTGGACGCGCACTTCCGGCGTCACGACGGCGTCGGCGATGGCCGCGTTGCGCAGGAACGAGACCATCTCATCACGCAACATCACGGTCGGCGGCTTGATCCAGAAGTGGTAGTGGTACGCGTTGACCTGATTGGGCTTGCCGCTCTCGGAGAACACGATCGAGCGCTCCGACGTCAGTCCGTCGGCGACAAACCGATCAATCTCCATCGTGCCCGGGAAGATCTTGCGCGACGACGGCTCCGCCGCATAGACGGCCTGCAGCCGGTAGTAATGGTCCTCCGGCACCGGCGGCGGCGACCCACAGGCCACCCCCAGACCCGCCGCAAGCAATGCGATCGACTGGACGAGAATTCTTTTCAATCGGACCCCCTTATTTTCAACTCCGCTCGGCAAGGGTTTCATTCAGTCTAACCCGACCAATGCCACCGGGTCACGGGGACTTCGCTTGATCCTGCTGCGGGCCGCCGCCGAGCAGCAGCCCCGGGTTGGCGCGTATCTGACGTGAAAACTCGTTCATGTTGCGGGCCGCGCCCTCCATGTTCTGGTTGATGGTGTCGACATGACGCGACACCGCCTCGATGACGTAGCGGGCTTCCGACAGCGACGTGCCGACATCGCCCTCGGGGTCTAGAATCAGGGTGTTGAAATCAGCCAGCACCTGGTCCATGGCGATCAGCACGGCGTCGAACTTATTCGTCGCTTCGTCCATGTTGCCGATGATCCGTTCCAGTGTTTGGCGGCTGTTTGGGGACACCAGTTTGCGTATTTCGGCGCTGGTCTTTGTCATGTTTGTGCTGAACACCTCAATCCGGTCAGCAATCTCGGGCACTCGGTCGGACAGGCTCCGGATCAGCGCTGAAACATCCCTTATCAGCAAATCGCCTTCGCCGATCAGCAGCCGGTTGATTTCGCCAATCGTCTTGTTGACGTTCTCGAGCAAGGGCTTGGCTTCCTTCTCGATTAATTCTGCCATTTCATCAGCGAGTGAAGAAACGGCGCCGAAGACATTGGTGCTCTCGCGTGAATTGAGTTGCTGGCCGGGATTGAGGGAGCCCCCGCTTACGCCGGCATGGATGGCGAGGGTCTTCGCCGACAGCAAACTCGGCGCCGCGATCTCGACCCGGCTGTCGTTGGGGATGCGCCAGCCTTGAATGACGCTGAAATCGACGCGAAACTCCATGCGGCCGCTCTTCTCTAGTGGCGTTACCTTTTCGACCTGGCCAATTGGATAGCCCTCATAGACGACCTGGGTGCCGAAACTGACACCGGTAACGTTGTTGTAGACGGCAAAATAGTCGTCCGTCGCCCCAGTCCGCCCGGTCAACATTGCCACCGACACGACCAAGGCCGCGATCATGGTGATGACAAAGGTGCCGACCATCAGATAATTTATCTTGCTGCTTCTCATAGGGTCGCGCTCCCGCTGGTTATCTCGCCGGTTAGACGGCTGAGGTATTCATCGACGTCGATGGCGTCGGCCTCGGGCACCCGGTTGAGCAAGTTGTATATGCGCTCGTTGCTCGATTTGCGGACCTCCTCGACGGATCCGATCATCAGGATATCGCCGCGGTCGAGGATAGTGATGCGGTCGGCGATTTTGAACGCGCTCTCGAGCTCGTGGGTGACGACGACGATGCTCATCCCCATAGCATCGCGCAGGTTAAGAATTAGGTCGTCGAGGGCCGACGCTACCGCTGGATCGAGGCCGGCCGAAGGTTCGTCGCAGAACAAGATTTTTGGATCCATGACGACGGCGCGGGCAAAGGCGGCGCGCTTGATCATGCCGCCAGAAAGCTCGGCCGGCATAAGATCCTCGAAGCCGCCGAGCTCGACCACCTCGAGCTTCATGCGCACCATGATCTCCATCGTCTTGATGTCGAGGTCGGTGTGTTCGTAGAGCGGAAGCATGGCGTTCTCGCCGACGGTCAGGGAGCTGAACAGCGCTCCGCCCTGAAAGGCGACGCCGAGCTTCTTCCTGAGATCAAAGAACTCGACCTGGCTCAAGGCGTCGATGTCTTTACCAAGGATCCGCATCGTCCCCGACGTCTTGATCTCCAGCGCCATCAGGTGGCGCAGCAGTGTGCTCTTGCCCGAACCACTGCCGCCCATGATAACCATGATCTCGCCGTCGCGGACCTCCATAGTGACGCCGTTGAGGATCTGGCGCTCGCCGTAATGGGTAACCAGGTTCTCGACCTCGATCACCGGCGGGGCGTCCATGGGTTGCTGTGCCGCCTTGCCCATGTCAACGCGCCGTCACGTAAACGACGATCATCGCCGCGATGATGATCGAAGAGATGGCCTGGACGACGGAGCGCGTTGTCGCCTTCCCGACACCCTCGGCTCCGCCCTCGACGCCAGCTCCGTTGACAACGCCGATGACGGCTATCAGAACGGCATAGATGCAGCTTTTGCCGAGGCCATGCAGGACGTCGTCGATGTCAAGGATCTTGGTAATCTCGTCAAAGTAGGCGGCCAGTGAGATGCCGAGTTCCATATTGATGTAGACGCCAGCCAGGAACAATCCGACGACATCGCTCATCATCGTCAGGCACGGCACCATTACCAGCATCGCCACCAACGGTGGTACCACCAGGTAACGCACCGGGTTGATGCCCATCACCTTGAGTGCGTCGATCTCTTGGTTGATTTTCATCGTGCCGATGCGGGCCGCCAGCGCCGAGCCCGAGCGCCCGGCGACCAGAATGCCTGTAATCAGCGGCGCGAACTCTCGCACCACGGCGAACGCGAGACCAAATGTGACGTGGCTCTCGGCGCCAAAGATGCGTAGCGAATAAATGCCCTGGATCGCCAGCGTGACGCTGATCGCACCAGCCAGCATGGCGATTATGGGAACGGCGAAAATCCCGATCTCCATCATTTGTTGGATGATCGCATTCATCCGCACCGGCTGTTTCAGCCGCGCGCCAAAGATTAGCCAATAGATGCTCTCGCCCACCATCACGCCACCGTTGCCGACCTCCTCGATACCGGTGACCACTAACCGGCCGACGCGTTCGAGGAATCGTGTGCATGCATTAATAGATGCATTAATAGATATGTTCTGGAACATGACGGACCGGCTACTTCACCGCCACCAGACCATCCTCGATGGTGTCACAGATGATGAACACCTTGTCGAGGCGGGCCAACTGCAGGACCCTAAGCGCGCCATCGCTGATCGAGACTAAGGCTAAGTTAGTGCCGGCCTTACGCGCGCTCTGAAAACTCTCGACTAACGAGGCAACTCCCGATGAATCAATGTAGCCCACTTTGCTTAAATCGACGAGGATGGGCATCCCCTTTGCGACGGCCGCAAGAAGCACATCGCGCGCCTCAGGAGAG
>PTLJ01000134.1 GCA_002938045.1 Alphaproteobacteria bacterium MarineAlpha3_Bin4 | reverse complement strand
CTGCGCCGGCGGCGGCGGCGCCGCGGCGATCGCCGATCCATAGAATTGATTGACGGCGGACGCCGGTAATACAATCGGCTTCGACGGCAGCGAGAACGAATTGGCGATCCGCGTCGTCTGGTTCGGGATGTTTAAGGTCTGACTGCCAACCTGGGTGCTGATGGTTATTTCGCCGGTCACGCCGGTGACCGGATCTGGGAATAGCGAGAAGGTGTCGCCGCGGGCCTCGGTAGCTTTGCCGCCACCGGCGGTACCGCGGATGCCAACCGTCGCGGTTGGTGTTGTGATGGTCATGGCATCGACGTCGGTTTTGGCAATCTGACCGGAAACAAAGGTGAAGACGCCCTGGGCGATGTTAAGTGAGGACGAACCTTGCTGGCTGCCTGGGTCGTAGACCATTTCGTCGATGACCATGGAGCCGCTCTCAGCCAAGGAGAACGTCGAATTGTCAGCGAAGACGATGCCGATCGAGCCCTCGGCGTCGGTCTCGACCGTGTCACCTTGGAAGATTTCCGCCCCAACGGCGGCTTTAACCTTGGTGCCGTCGGTACGGGTGATGGAGACGTTTCCCTTGGCAACCTCGACCTTGCCGACGGACTCCTCGGACGTCGCCTGGGCGAGCTCGACGACATCTGAATGTCGGGCAGACGCTATCGCTTGCGTTTGGATGTGACCTTCCATGCGTGTTCCCTTGAAAGGGCTCTCGGGCGCTGAAGGACCCGAGTCGCGTTGATTATTACACAGATGATAACAACCAGCAATTTAAAGCAAGTTAACAACCAGCAATTGTCGCTTCGTAAAAAACATAGTTAGAAATGAAATATTTTAGGCGGAATAAAAGTGTCGACTGGATCGAAGTACAGGCGGACGAAAAATAGGCGACCGATTCTGGCTTGGAGGGGCTTTATCCACCGTCACAAAGGCTGTAGAGCGTTCTCACCGAAATCCCCACCGTTGGGGCCATGTCACGAATAGTGTACGCCCGCGTAAATGCGTAGTGTGCCATTTGAAAAAAACCTATTCAGTGACGACAAAGTGAGCATAGACCGGCTGGTCCAAACCCCCGAAGATGTATTGGGCTCTTTCTAAAAATATCCCGGCGTATTTGATCTAAGTTTGCGGCACCAATGCGCCAAAGGCCTTGATAAACAAAGAGAAAGTCCTATTGTCGGCCTTTCCTCTTTTGTGATGGGCGCACCTTTTTAGGTATCGGCTATGAAGTTTCTCGATGAAGCTAAAATCTACGTAAAGAGTGGCGACGGCGGCGCCGGCTGCGTCGGCTTTCGGCGTGAGAAGTACGTCGAGTTCGGCGGCCCCGACGGTGGCAATGGCGGACGCGGCGGCGACATAGTTTTCGAAAGCGTCGCCAACCTCAATACCCTGATCGATTTCCGCTACCACCAACACATCAAGGCCGGCCGTGGCCAAGACGGAATGGGCAAGAACCGTTCCGGCGCTAAGGGTGAGAGCGCTATCGTTCGCGTTCCGGTCGGCACCCAGATCCTCGACGAAAGCAAAGAGACGTTACTCGCCGACTTAACCGAGACGAGCCAACGTGTTGTCGTGCTCCATGGCGGCGACGGTGGGTTTGGAAATACGCACTTCAAGTCGTCGACTAACCAGGCACCGCGGCGTGCCGATCGCGGGCAGCCGGGCGAGGAGAGTTGGCTGTGGCTGCGCCTCAAGCTGATTGCCGACGTCGGCCTAGTCGGTATTCCCAACGCTGGTAAATCAACGTTCCTCGCCGCCGTCAGCCGTGCGCACCCGAAAATCGCCGACTATCCGTTCACCACTATACATCCGAACCTGGGCGTCGTCCGCCGCGATATGGAAGAGTTTGTGCTTGCCGACATTCCCGGCCTGATTGAAGGCGCCAGCGACGGTGCTGGGCTCGGCATCCGTTTCCTCGGCCACGTCGAGCGCTGCCGGGTGCTGGTGCACCTGGTCGATGGCGTCGATGACGACGTTGCCACGACGTACCGGATCATCCGCCGCGAAGTCGAAGCTTATGACGCCGGATTGGCGGAAAAGCCGGAGATTGTCGCCGTCAACAAATGCGACGCATTGACGCCGGACGTGATTGCCGAAAAACGGGCGGCGGTTTCCAAGGCTGCGGGTTGCGACGTCCTCGCCATCTCAGGCCTCGCCGGCACCGGGGTAGATGGATTACTCAACAAGCTATTCCGAATCGTTGCCGCCTGCCGCGCTGAGGACGAGGAGTCAGAGAGGGCCTATTCGCCATGACCGGTAAACACACCCTCGCCGCCGCCAAAAGGGTCGTAGTCAAGATTGGCTCGGCGCTACTGGTCGATCGGGAGCGCGGCACGGTCCATCGCAAATGGCTCGAGACGCTGGCCGAGGATGTCAACCGCTTGCGCCAGCGCGGTCAGGAGGTCGTCCTTGTGTCGTCCGGCGCGATCGCCGTCGGACGGCACTACCTGGGGCTCTCAGACGGCCGGTTGCGCCTGGAGGAACAGCAGGCCGCCGCTGCTGCCGGTATGGTGCGTCTGGCCCATGACTATCAGGAGGTGCTGGCGCAGTTCGATCTGACGGTTGCACAGGTCCTGATGACGCTCGACGACAGCGACAACCGGCGGCGGTACCTCAACGCCCGCAACACCCTTGATACCTTGCTTCGCCTCGGTGCTGTGCCTCTGATCAATGAGAACGACACCGTCGCCACCGAGGAGATACGCTTCGGCGATAATGACCGCCTGGGCGCGCGCGTCGCCGCCATGATCGGCGCCGATCTGCTGATCCTCTTGGGTCACGTTGACGGCCTTTACGAATGCGACCCCAGAAAGGAGCCGGATGCCCGTCGCGTCCCTGAGGTGCGCGGCGCGATTACCGCCGAGATCGAAGCGATGGCTGGTGCCACCGTCAGCATTGCTGGCTCCGGCGGCATGACGACCAAATTGGCCGCCGCCCGCATTGCCATGGTCGCCGGCGCCTGCATGATCATCGCCGACGGCACCGAAGAGCATCCGCTCAGGCAACTCGAAGAGGGTGCGCCCTGCACTTGGTTCCTACCCGATGCCAACCCGAAGTCGGCACGCAAGCAATGGATCGCCGGCTCTCTCAAGCCGGCCGGCGTGATCGTCCTCGACGACGGTGCCTTGAACGCGCTCCGCTCAGGCAAGAGCTTATTACCCGCCGGCGTCATGCAGGTTGAGGGCGAGTTCCAGCGTGGCGATGCGGTCATTGTCAATGACACGAGCGGTCACGAGGTGGCGCGTGGCCTGATAGCATATTCGGCCGCCGACGCGCGCCAGATCAAGGGCTACAAAACGAGTGAAATCGAGGCGCTCCTCGGGTACCGTGGGCGCGACGAGATGATCCACCGGGACGATTTGGTATTGATATAAGGGCAGAGACCATGGACGCCAGTGCGACGGAAATCCGTGAGATGATGAGAAAGATCGGCGACAAAGCCAAGGCCGCCGCACGTCAGCTCGCCACCGCTACCACCGCGGCTAAAAACGCAGCCTTGCGCAAGAGCGCCGAGAGCCTGCGCCGCCGCCAGAACGAGATCCTGAGCGAAAACGCTAAGGACATGGCCGCGGTCCAGGAGAAAGCAATCGAAAGCGCGCTCCTCGACCGCCTGATGCTGAACAAGGAGCGCATCGAGGCGATGGCAAAGGGACTCGATGACATCGCCGAACTACCGGACCCGGTCGGTGCCGTCATCGACGAGTGGGAGCGACCCAACGGCCTGCGTATCCAGCGCCGCCGCGTTCCCCTAGGCGTCATCGGCATTATTTACGAATCGCGCCCTAACGTCACCGCCGACGCCGGCGCTCTCTGCCTCAAGGCCGGCAACACGGCAATCCTGCGCGGTGGCTCGGAGAGTTTCCATTCGTCGGCCGCAATCATTGAAAGTTTGAGCGAGGGGCTCAACACTGCCGGCCTGCCCGATGCCGCGATCCAGCGCGTCCCGACCCGCGACCGCGCTGCCGTCGGCGAAATGCTGCAGATGACCGACACCCTCGACGTCATCGTCCCGCGCGGCGGCAAATCGCTGATCGAGCGCGTCTCGGCTGAGAGCCGGGTGCCGCTGTTCAAGCACCTGGAGGGTCTCTGCCATTGCTACGTAAACCGCGCTGCCGACCCGGGCATGGCCCGCGACGTCGTCGTTAACGCCAAGATGCGCCGGACCAGCATCTGCGGCGCGACGGAGACGGTGCTCATGGATTTGGATGCCGCCGCAACCTTGTTGCCGCCGATTCTCGACGGCCTTATCGCGGCCGGTTGCGAGGTCCGCGGCGACGCCGCCGTTCAGGCTCTGGACGAACGTGTCGTGGCGGCCACCGACGAGGACTGGGACACGGAGTATCTTGACTCGATCGTCTCGGTGAAAACGGTCAATGGCCTCGATGAGGCAATTGATCACATCACGCACCACGGTTCCAACCACACCGACGCCATCATCACCGAGGACACCGCCGCCGCTGAGGCGTTCGTCGACCGGGTTGATTCGGCGATCGTTTTGGTCAATGCCTCGACCCAGTTCGCCGACGGCGGCGAGTTCGGCATGGGTGCCGAGATAGGCATCTCGACCGGCAAGCTGCACGCCCGCGGTCCGGTCGGCGTTGAACAGCTGACGTCGAACAAATACGTGGTTCACGGTACCGGCCAGTGCCGTCCTTAGAATGCCGTCTCTGAAAGCGCCAAGCAGGCGCCGCATCGGGCTCCTAGGCGGGTCATTCAACCCGGCCCATGGCGGCCATCTGCATATCAGTAGGCTGGCGCTCGAGCGGCTTGCCCTCGACGAGGTATGGTGGCTTGTTTCGCCGCAAAACCCCTTGAAATCGGGGTCTTGCATGGCACCGCTGAACGAGCGCCTCAAGGCGGCACAAGAACTCGC
>PTLJ01000133.1 GCA_002938045.1 Alphaproteobacteria bacterium MarineAlpha3_Bin4 | reverse complement strand
TATAATCTGGAGTTCATCGGCCCCTATCTCAAGGATAACCCAGACTCCGGCGCTGGTATCGACCCGCCTGCGTTTGCCCGGCTACTGATTCCTGAACTAGTCAAGTTCCGCAAACCGAGATACGACACAATTGCCGAAAATTTCGGCTTTACAATCGATGCCGATGACTTATTTGACAGAGGTTATGGGGAAAAAGCAGCACCGGCATCGGACCGGTTCTTGACAAAGCTATTCAACACCGTCGTTCGGCAGGCGAAACAGTCGCAAGCGACTGCTGACAAGCTCGCTCGTTACGTGGACAGCTGTCACAAGCGTCGCCACGAGCGTATTGGCGTATGATCATCTTACGCCTACAGAGGAACGCCTAAATGCCGGTCAAAATTCCATCGAGCTTGCCGGCGCGAAAGATCCTCGAACAAGAAGGCGTTCAGATAATCAAGGAAAAGGACGCCATCCGTCAGGACATCCGACCGCTCAAGATCGCGATCCTCAACCTGATGCCAGAGAAGATCAAGACTGAGACCCAGCTGGCCCGAATGCTCAGTGGAACGCCTTTGCAGGTCGAGATAACCCTGTTGGCACTGACAACGCACATCCCGAAAACGACGCCGCGGCAACACCTCCTCGACTTCTATCACCCCTGGTCTGAGGTCAAGGACGAGAAGTTCGACGGACTGATCATCACCGGCGCACCGATCGAGCGCTTGCCGTTCGAGGAAGTCTCCTATTGGAACGAACTGTGCAAAATTCTCGATTGGTCGCAGAGCCATGTGCACGGCTCGTTTAACCTATGCTGGGGGGCGCAGGCGACGCTTTATCACTTCTACGGCATCCAAAAGTACGACCTCGACACCAAGGCATTCGGTGTCTTCGAGCATCGTGTGGTCAACGCGCGGTCATTGCTAATGCGTGGCCTGAACGACGAGTTGCGGGTGCCGGTATCGCGCCATACAGAGAACCGCCGCGCCGACTTCGAGCCATTCGAAAATCTAGAGATCCTGATCGAATCGGACGAGACCGGCCCCTGTCTAGTCTACGACCACGCGCTCAACCACGTGCAAATGTTCAACCACCTGGAATACGATTCCACGACGCTCGGCGACGAATACCAACGCGATCTGACCAGGGGCGAGGCCATCGACGTCCCAGCTCACTACTTCCCCGGCGACGACCCGGCCGCAACGCCGGTCAACCGCTGGCGCTCGAACGGCCATATCCTCTACAACAACTGGATCAACCTGATCTACCAGAGGACGCCCTACGAACTCGATCGCATCGGCTTCAATCGCGGAGGATGATCCCGCGCGCGCTCAAAACCGCATTGCCTTGGCCATGATTACGTGTTCGAGGCAGCAGACCTTATCGATCAACTCCTGGCTCGGTGGGTCGTCGATCTCGATCAGGGCGATGGCGTCGCCGCCGGCCTCGGCGCGGCCGAGATTAAAGGTCGCGATATTGACTCCGGCATCGCCAAGCAGCGTTCCCAATGCGCCGATCAAACCCGGTTTGTCGCGGTTGGTAACAAACAGCATGTTGGGTCCGAGCTTGGCATCCATATGGATGCCCTTAATCGTAACGATCCGCGGTTCGTCGTTGAACAGCGTCCCGGATATGCTTCGTGTCTGCTGCTCAGTGGTAACGATTAGCGTTATCAGGGTGTGGTAGTCGCCGGCTCCGTCACTAGTGATCTCGCGCACCCGGATATTGCGCTCGGCTGCGATTGCTGGCGCGTTGACCATATTGACCCCTTCCAGTAACGGCGCCAAAAGCCCCTGTAGGGCGACCGCGGTCAGCGGTTTGCAGTTGAGCGCCGCCACCTCGCCCTCGAACTCGACCGTGATCTCCTTATACGCCGTCTGCGTTGCCTGTCCGGCAAAACTGCCAAGCTGCTCAGCTAGGGTCATGTATGGCTTTAGCTTGGGCGCCTCTTCGGCGCTGACAGGGGCCATGTTGATGGCGTTTGCGACGGCGCCGGTAAGCAGGAAATCCGCCATCTGCTCGGCAATCTGTACCGCGACCTTTTCCTGCGCCTCCGTCGTCGCTGCTCCCAGGTGCGGCGTTATCACTACGTTGTCCATGCCGAACAACGGGTTGTCGGTGGCCGGCTCCTCGAGTAATACATCCAGCGCAGCGCCAGCGACCTTACCGGTTTCGAGCGCTGCCTTGAGGTCTTCCTCAACGACCAGACCGCCGCGCGCGCAGTTCACGATCCTGACCCCGTCTTTCATCTTTTTGATTGCTTTAGCATCGATGATGTCGCGGGTGGCGTCCGTGAGCGGCGTATGTAGACTGACAATATCGGCGCGCTGAAACAGCACATCCAGCTCGACCTTCTCGACACCCAAGTCCTGCGCACGCTCCAGTGACAGGAACGGATCGTAGGCGATGACCCTCATTTTCAAGCCTTGCGCCCGATCAGCGACGATGGCGCCGATGGTGCCGCACCCGATGATGCCGAGAGTTTTCGCCATCAGTTCAATGCCCATGAAAGCCAAATTCTCCCACTTACCGGCGTGGGTCGATGTGTTGGCCTGCGGAATCAGCCGCGCCAGTGACAAGATCATGGAAATCGTATGCTCTGCCGTGGTGATAGCGTTGCCAAACGGCGTGTTCATGACGATAACGCCCTGCGACGTCGCCGCGTCAAGGTCGATGTTGTCGACGCCGATCCCGGCGCGGCCGATGACCTTCATATTCGACGCCGCCTCCAGGACGTCGGCCGTGACCTTGGTCGCCGAGCGCACGACCAAGCCGTCGTATTCGCCGATACAAGCGATCAGCTCGTCGGGCGTCATCACGGGCTTGACGTGAACCTCGATGCCACAGTTGAGGAAGCATTGTTCCGCCAACTTACTCATCTTGTCGGCTATGAGAACGTTAACCATCAGTCCTCACTTCCTCCTTGACGCAAGCAAAAGCCCAGTCGAGCCAAGGCCCGAGCGCCTCTAGATCGCTTGCCTCGACCGTGGCACCGGCCCAAATGCGTAACCCCGGCGGCGCGTTGCGATGGGCTGCGAGATCGTAGGCGACCCCCTCGTCCTCAAGGATCGCTGCAAGCCGGTTGCCGATGCTCGCCTGCAATTCGGCACCGGCAGTCTCCAGCCATGGATCGACGATTTTCAGCGTCACCGACGTGGTCGAGCGAAAGCTCGGTTCGACAGCCAGGAAGTCAATCCAGTTGGAGCTCGCGACCCAGTAGTCGAGAGCTGCGAAATTGGCCTGGTTCCGGGCCTGCAGAGCCGTTAGTCCACCGATTTTCTCTGCCCAGCTGAGGCCGTCGATGGCATCCTCGACGCAGAGCATAGACGGTGTGTTAATGGTGACGCCGGTGAACGGCTCTTCAAGGAACTTCCCGTCCTTGGTCAGCCGGAAAATCTTCGGCATCGGCCATGGCGGCACATAGGTCTCTAGCCGCTTGATGGCGCGTGGGCTGACGATCATCATGCCGTGGGCTGCCTCACCACCCATCACCTTTTGCCACGAATAGGTGGTAACGTCGAGCTTTCGCCACGGCAAATCCACGGCGAACGCAGCCGATGTCGCATCGCAAATGGTCAGCCCGTCGCGATCGTCGGCGATCCAATCGCCGTCCGGAACACAGACGCCCGAGGTGGTGCCATTCCAGGTAAACACCACGTCGCGGTCGAATTCGACCTCTCCCAGGTCCGGCAGTTCGCCGTACCCGGCCTTGAGGACGCGAACGTCCGAGAGCTTCAGCTGACCGACCACATCGCCGGCCCAGGACGTGCCAAAGGACTCCCAGGCCAGCATGTCGGCGCCGCGGGCACCCATCATCGACCACAGCGCCGCTTCCATAGCACCGGTGTCGGAGGCGGGAATGATGCCGATCCGGTAATCGTCAGGAACGCCAAGAATGGCCCGCGTGCGGTCTAGAACCTCGAGGATTTTCGCCTTTCCGTCCTTGTGACGGTGCGAGCGCCCGATGAAAGCGTCACTTAACGCCGCCGGTGTCCAGCCAGGGCGCTTTGTGCATGGTCCGCTTGAAAAGCAGGGGTCGGACGGACGGACATCCGGCTTGGTAAGATCTGTCACGGTTTTTCTCCCATCCTTGCAGATGGGTCGCAACCCGTTGGGGGGTCGTGGCCCGCAGCCCTTATAGGAGGAGCTATCAGGAGGGTCAAGCACGCCTTGGCGCGCTCAGTTCAGAACCCATAATACCACGGCGCGAACAGCGTGAAGGCAGCCCACAGCAAAAAGATCAGAGGTACGCCGGCGCGGGCGAAATCAACGAATTTGTAGTGTCCCGGGCCCATCACCAAAAGGTTTGTCTGGTAGCCGAGCGGCGAAGCAAACGAACAATTCGCCGCGAATACCACAGCAACAGCGAACGGCACAGACGAGACGCCGAGTTCGCTGGCGATATCGACGGCGATCGGCGTGAATAATACGGCGCTCGTCTTGGTACTGATGACGTTTGAAAGCCCCGCCACAAGCAGGAAGAACAACGACAACACGACGGAAACTGATTGCCCCTGCAAAGCAACCAATAGTGTGTGCGCGAGATAGGCGGCGCCGCCAGTTTCCTGCAACGCTACACCAAGTGCCAGTGCAGCGGCGATAGTGGTGACAATTTTGGCGTCAACGGCCTGAAACGCCTGGCGCACGTTGAGGACCCCGACAACTACCATGGCGGCGGCACCGCATAGTGCGCTGACGACGATCGGTAATATGCCGGATGCTGCAAGTCCGACTACAGCTAGGAAGATAAGGCCGGCGCGCGTAGCGTGTCTGAGCACGGGTAGTTCCTCGGTCGACCATTCCAGCAGGACAACGTCGCGGAACGCTCTGAGGTGCGCCACGTCCTCCGGCTGACCTTGGACAAGCAGCACGTCACCGGCTTCGAGGC
>PTLJ01000132.1 GCA_002938045.1 Alphaproteobacteria bacterium MarineAlpha3_Bin4 | reverse complement strand
AACAATCCTCGATGGTCGTCGTCACCGAGCCGTCACTGCGCCGGGAGCGTTGCAACGCTTCGCATATCAGGGCTGAGAGGGCCACCAACGACGTCGACGCCCACGGGCGTTATTCGATCCCGCTGAGAAGCGGCGCCATGTGGAGCGCTGCCGTGTGTTCGACGTTTGCTCCTGAACATAGAACGCGTCGCGCCAGCTGTCTTGCCGGAACGACACGGTTTTGCCGCCTTTCTTACGGGGAAAGCATTGATACTATCTGAATCTAGCCGCCGGGGGCGGATCAGACGAAAATCACGGCGCCGTCCTTGGATGCATCATTGAGGAAAGAGACGACACCGCCTTCCTCAATTGCAATATCATCGCGGAGCGGCAGATTCTCCAAGCCGCGCGCCCGGAGACCCATCTCGCAGACCATGAACTTGACCCCGAGAGTGGTGCAAGCCTCGATTAGTTCGTCGAAGGTGGCAATGCCGCGCGCGCCATATTCGGCGTCCCGCTCGGCGGCCGTGCCCGAGCCCTGATTGACCGGCATCCGCGTCCAGGCAGGGTCTTCGCCGGGTCTAGGCTTTTCCAGCGCGATGCAGGCGTCCATGGTGAAGAACAGCGTCACCGGGCGGCCAACGGCCGCCGCCGCCGAGGCCATCACCAGTGCGTAATGGACTTCGTCGAACTTGCCTGAGTAGACGACGATCGAGAGCTTGTCGGGGTGAGTGTCAGCATTCATAAGCCGATAGATCCTTGATCGAGGGCGCGTCACCACAGAGTGGGCAGCCGGGATCGCGTTTGACTTTGATCTTGCGAAACATGGTGCCGAGCGCTTCGCAGACCAGCAGCCATCCGGCCAGGCTGTCGCCGATCCCGAGAAGTTCCTTCAGCACCTCCGTTGCCTGTAGGGAGCCGACGGTGCCGCAGAGCGCACCGAGCACACCGGCCTCGGCGCAGGTCGGAAACTTGCCCGGTGGCGGCGGTTCGCGGAAGATGCAGCGATAACACGGAAACGGGGCACCAACGGCGTCAGTCTGGTGCGGCTTGAAGGTAGCGATTTGCCCGTCGAAACGCAGGATGGCGGCGAAAACCAGAGTTTTCTTGGCCAGAAAGCAGGCGTCGTTAACGAGAAACCGGGTTGGGAAGTTGTCGCTGCCGTCGGCGACGATGTCGTAGTCCGAGATCAACTCGAGGGCGTTCTCCGCTGCGATTCGGGTGTGATGGCTGATCAGTTCGATGTCGGGATTGACGGCGGTGAGGGTGGAGCACGCGCTTTCGACCTTGGACATGCCAGTGTTGGCGGTGGCATGCACGATCTGGCGCTGCAGATTGGAGAGATCGACGACATCATCGTCGACGACGCCGATGGTGCCGACACCGGCGGCAGCTAGGTACAACAAAACCGGTGAGCCAAGGCCGCCAGCACCGATTACCAGGACCCGCGAGCCGAGCAGCTTTGCCTGGCCCTCGCCGCCGACCTCCTGCAGAAGAATATGGCGGGCGTAGCGGTTGATCTGGGCTTCGCTGAATTCCACGGCGGCGGCCCTAGCTTAGGCCCTCGAACAGCGGCGTCGACAGATAGCGCTCTGCGAACGACGGCAGGATGACGATGATCGTCTTTTCACCCATATTAGGCCGCCGGGCAATCTCGATCGCAGCGGCCAGCGCCGCGCCGCTGGAAATACCGCACGGCAGCCCCTCCAGCTTGGCCGCTTTGCGGGCCAGGGCGAAGGCCGGTTCGTTGCCGATGCGAAGCGTCTCGTCGATCGCCGAGCGGTTTAGGATCTTGGGTACGAAACCAGCGCCGATGCCCTGGATCTTGTGCGGCCCGGGCGTGCCGCCGGACAGCACGGCGCTGTCCTCTGGTTCGACGGCGACCATCCACAGCTCGGGCTTGCGCGGCTTCAAGACGTCTGCGATGCCGGTCAGCGTGCCGCCGGTACCGACGCCGCTGACGACGACATCGACGACACCACAGGTGTCCCGCCAGATTTCCTCAGCCGTAGTCATACGGTGGACCTTTGGATTGGCCGGGTTCTCGAACTGCTGCAGCATGATTGCGCCTGGCGTATCGGCGATCAACTGCTCGGCCCGCTCGATGGCACCCTTCATCCCTAGCGCTGCTGGGGTGAGTTCAATCTCAGTGCCGAGCAGAGCCAGCATTTTGCGCAGTTCGATCGATATGCTGTCGGGCATGGTCAGGATCAGGTTATAGCCCTTGGCGGCGCAGACAAAAGCGAGCGCGACGCCGGTGTTACCGGACGTCGGCTCGACCAGGGTCGCGCCGGGTCCGATGCTGCCATCCTGTTCTGCCGCCTCGATCATGGCCAAGCCGATGCGGTCCTTGGTCGAGCCCAACGGATTGAAGAATTCGCATTTGCCGAGGATTTCAGCCTCGACCCCGGCGTCCGCCATCAACCGCGACAACCGGATCAGCGGTGTCGCGCCGATTGTGTCGAGGATGCTGTCATAGACCTGGCAGCGGAATTGCGGCAGATATTCGGTCCGTCGGGGTTCGTAATTTGTCATCTCGGATTGCTAGATGGCGAAATCCAGGTTGAGGCGACGTTCACTGTTGATACCGCATTCGTTGGCGCGGGTGCAGAGATCGTCGATCGTCGTCGCGTCGAGCCGCACCATGACCTCGTCCTGAAGCTCGTGCCAAAGCGGCCACACTACTTGCTGACCAAGCTCCGAGCCGACCATGTCGTCGGCCTCCTTATCGTTTGTCTCAATCTTGCGCACCACGCGGACGATCTCGCCGACGCTGATCCGCCGCCGCTCGCGAGCCAGGCGGTAACCGCCGTTGGGTCCGCGAACTCCGACCAGTAAGCCCTGGCGGACGAGTTGTTGCAGAGCCTGCTCTAGATAGCGCCGGGGGATTCCCTGGCGGCGCGTGATGTCGCCGCTCTGAACCGGTTCACCAGCCGAGTAATAAGCGATGTCAAGAACTGCCTCTATGGCAAACAAAGCCTTTTTCGAGAACCTGAGCATCGCCGTTACCTCGTGCCGTCGGTACCGGTAGAGCCGAAGCCGCCGCTACCGCGCTCGCTGTTGTCGCAATCGACGACCTCGTTCCAGCGGGCGGTCTGGATCGGCGCGACGACCATCTGTGCGATTCTCATGCCGCGTTTTATGACGAATGGGTCCGAGCCCAGATTGATCATGATGACAGCAATCTCGCCGCGGTAATCGGCATCGATGGTGCCAGGGCTGTTTAGCACGGTGATGCCGTGCTTGGTAGCCAAACCTGAGCGCGGCCTTACTTGCGCCTCGTAGCCTGTCGGCAGCTGGATGGCGATGCCCGACGGCACCACCGTTCGGGCACCGGGCATCAGCGTCACTGGACGGTCGATGGCGGCTAGAAGATCGGCCCCGGCGCTGGCTGCGGTGGCGTATTGCGGCAGCGGTAGGTCGGCACCGTTAGTCAAGCGTTGGATGGCGACGGAGATATCAGTCATTGGCCTCGGTCAAGCGTTGAGCGATGCGTTTCGCCAAACGCTCTCCTACGGTGGCTTTTGACAACCGCGGCCAATTCTCCACGCCGTCGCGGCTGATCAGATGCACGGTATTGGCGACGCCGCCGAAGGTTCCTGCCGCCTTCGAGATGTCGTTGGCGACGATCCAGTCGCAGCCCTTGGCCTCGAGCTTTCGCGCTGCATTGTCGATGACGTCGTCTGTCTCGGCGGCGAAGCCAACGACGAGCTGCGGGCGGCGGTTACCGGCGCTGCTGATGGTGGCGAGAATATCTGGGTTCTCGACCAGGTCGAGCGTCGTCGTCGTCTCGCCCGGTCGCTTCTTAATCTTTCCGCTCGCCTCCATCGCCGCTCGCCAGTCGGAGACCGCTGCTGCGAAGACGGCGACATCAACGGGCAGCGTGCCCTCGCAGGCATTCAGCATCTGGCGCGCCGATTCGACATGGATCACCCGCACCCCGGTAGGATCGGGCTCGCGCGTCGGTCCCGAGACCAGGGTCGTCTCGGTGCCGAGCTGGGCCAGAGCGCTGGCGATCGCGTGGCCCTGCTTACCGGACGAACGGTTGGTGATGTAACGGACCGGATCAATGGCCTCAAGCGTCGGCCCGCTAGTAACCAGCGCCCGTCGGCCGCTAAGGCGCTCTCTATCGCGGAAGAAGGCCTCGAGTGCGTCGGCGATTTCGACCGGCTCCAGCATCCGGCCCATGCCGTATTCGCCGCAAGCCATGTCTCCCTCGGCCGGACCGAGGGTGGTCACGCCCCGGCTCCTGAGCGCCGCTACGTTGACCTGTGTCGCGGCATGCTCCCACATGCGAATGTTCATGGCCGGTGCCACGACGACCGGCTTGTCGGTCGCTAGCAGCGCTGTCGTAGCTATGTCATCGGCCTGACCTTGGACCATCTTGGCTAAGATGTTGGCGGACGCTGGCGCGACGACAAGAATGTCGGCGTCGCGCGACAGCTCGATATGCCCTATCTCTCTTTCGTCTATAAGCGAGAACAGCTCCTGATAGACTTTGTCTCCGCTGACTGTAGACAGCGCTAGCGGGGAGACGAACTTCGCGCCACCGGCCGTAAGAACGCAGCGCACGCTGGCGCCGCGCTCGCGCAGGCGGCGGACCAAATCCGGCCCCTTGTAGGCAGCAATGCCACCAGAAATGATCAACAGGATGCGTTTGCCTTTGATCACAACGCATTCATCCATATTTAACGAGGGAAAAGTGTGGTTAATTTAGTCTTACACAATTGCTTGTGCAAGCTCCGTATGAGCACTTACATCCATTTCATTATCGCCGCCACTGCGAGCAGCACCACGGCAACGGACCAAAGAATTGGCAGGATGCTTCCACCACTCTGTTGATTGTGCAGTGCGCGCACCGTTTCCGGGTTTAGCTTGACCCGGCCTTCGACGATCATCGA
>PTLJ01000131.1 GCA_002938045.1 Alphaproteobacteria bacterium MarineAlpha3_Bin4 | reverse complement strand
TAGACGCGGGGCGAACTGGCGTCGCCGAGGCTGAGGCGGTGGATGCCGGAGGCATCGAACAGCACGTGCTCGAAATCCCACGGCCGGCTCCGAAGGCTCAACTTCTCCGTTGCCCAGCTCCACGGCCGCGGGCCCACCGCGCGAGCGACGACCACGGATGCGAGATCAATCCGGATCCAGGCTGGGAAGCCTCCGGTGGTCATCGCAGCGAAGGTAGTCTCCAGGCCTTCAGCTTGGCGCGCCTCGGCCCAAGAGCGTATAACGTCACCGGCGCGTGTCGCCGCAAAAGCCCAGTAGCCGCCGTAGACGCCCACGATTGCCGCGATGCAAAACGCCGCCAATATTGCCGCCGTTGGCTTTCGTTTGGGCGGCGGGGCTTTGAAGTGGGCGGTGGTAGGCTCCATCTTTAGAGCTCCGGTGGCTGATAGGGCGGCACGTCCTTTATAGTCCGTTGCTGTGAGCTACAGAAGGGAATAGCTTCTGCACCGCATGGCGACTGGAAAGGGCATGGACGAAATATCTAAACCCGCGGCCGCCCAGGCCTAGGTTGCCGCGGCACCCGGTGTTTTTGTGTTGCTTTGGAGTACCGGCTTCATCTGCGCTAAACTCGGCGCCCCCTATGCTGAGCCTTTCACCTTCCTTTTCTGGCGCTTCGTCATTGCCGTGGTGCTATTCGCTGCCATCTGCCTTTTATTCCGCGCGCCTTGGCCGAGCACCCGGGCTGAGTACGGCCAGGCCATAATTGCGGGCTGGCTGGTCCACGGGGTGCATCTGGGCGGGGTCTTCTGGGCCATAGAAGGCGGCGTTCCGGCAGGCACGACGGCAATCATCGTCGGCATCCACCCCCTACTGACGGCGGTCTTGGCCGGACCCTACCTAGGCGAGCGCGTGCGCGCGCGCCAGTGGTTCGGCTTGGTGCTCGGGCTGGTCGGCATCGTCCTGATCGTGTGGGATGAGATCGGCCTCGGCGGCGCCCCACGGGTACGCTTTGCCGGCTGTGTCGTCGCACTACTGGGGATTAGCTGCGGTACGCTTTACCATAAGCGCCATGCCGAGAGCGTGGATCTACGCACCGCCTCGACCGTGCAACTGGCGGCGGCGTTGCTATTGATTGCGCCGCTTTCACTGGCGTTGGAGACCGGTGACATTAGCTGGAACGGTGAGTTTATCTTCGTGCTGCTCTGGCTCGCCGTGGTGCTGTCTGTCGGCACCTTCACGCTTTTGTACTTCCTGATTCGGCGCGGTGCCGCGTCGCGCGTGGTCAGCTTGTTCTACCTGGTGCCGCCGATGGTCGCCGTCGAGGCATGGATACTGTTTGGCGAGACCATCACGCGAACGGCGCTTGCCGGCATGACGTTGACGGTCCTTGCGGTCGCCATAGTGACGCGGGGGTAACGACGATGAGTTTGGAGCGTCCGAAAGGCGATATCTGGGTGTTCGGCTACGGGTCCTTGATATGGCGACCCAACTTCCCGCACAAAGACGCTCAGGCGGCACTGCTCCGAGGCTATCACCGGGCGCCTTGCATTTATTCGACTAACTATCGCGGCACCTGCGAGCAGCCGGGCCTGGTGCTCGGGCTCGACCGCGGCGGTGCCTGCCGCGGGCTTGCCTTTCACGTCGCCGACCGTGATGCCGACGCGGTCATAGATTATCTCTACGCACGCGAAATGATCAACCGCGTATACCGTCCTCGGTGGACGCCGGTGGCATTGCAGACAGGCTCGGTGACGGCTTTGATTTTTGTTGCTGACCGCGAGCACGAGCAGTACGCCGGCAAGCTCTCCGACGAGGACGCGCTCAAGCTGATCCTGCAGGGCTGCGGTAAGCAAGGCCGCTGCATCGATTATTTCCGCAACACGCTTGCGCACTTGGATTCGCTTGGCATCCACGACCGCACCCTGACGCGGATCGTCGGATTGGTGGAGAGTGAGGCCGGGATCTAGTCTCTTACCCGCACTTGGAATAACCGCATGATGTGCAAACGTCGCAGTCTTCTTGGCGGATAAGGCTAGCCTGGGCACATTTCGGGCATTGGCGGAACGGCGTCACCACGCTGACAGGTTCTACCGCCTCGCTGGCTTCGCCCGCAACCAGCGCGCCAATCGTCATCACCTGCGGCTTCTCCGCGGTGTCACTAGCCAGCTGGTCTGGCGACTTGAGGAAGCCGGTCTCGATCATGTGCCGCTCGATGACGCCGCCAAGCCCTGCCAACAGCGACGGCACGTACTTGCCGCCCATCCATTGGCCGCCCCTAGGGTCAAACACCGCTTTCAGCTCCTCGACCACGAACGAGACATCACCCCCGCGACGAAACACGGCTGAGATCATACGTGTCAGCCCCACCGTCCAAGCGTAGTGCTCCATGTTCTTGGAGTTGATGAAGATTTCAAACGGCCGGATACGGCCCGAGTCGTCAACAATATCATTGAGCGTGATGTACATGGCGTGGTCGCTGGCAGGCCACTGCAACTTGTAGGTATGGCCGGGCAAGACGCCTGGGCGGTCCAAAGGTCGAAACATCTGTACGACGCCGCCAGCATCTCCGAGGTCTTTCGGTTTGGCTTGCTTGCCCGGGGCCTCGAGTGGAAGTTCCGGCTCGTCTGCCGACGACTTGCGCGGCTTGACCTGTAGCACGGCGCCGGTGACGTCATTGGGCCGATAAGTGGTGCAACCCTTGCAGCCGAGTTTGTAGGCCTGCGCGTAAACGTCCTTGAAGTCCTCAAAGGTGATGCTCTCGGGGCAGTTAACGGTCTTGGAGATTGAACTGTCGACATATTTCTGAGCTGCCGCTTGCATTACCAAGTGGTCGTGCGGGCTCAACACCTGGGAATCAACGAAGGCATCGGTAAGCTGCGCGTGGTCGCCGAACATCCGTTTGTAGAGCCGGTAGGCGTAGTCAGTGACCTCCTCTTCGCGGCGGCTGCCATCGGGCATCAGCACTTGGCGAATGTAATTGAAGCTGAACACTGGCTCGATGCCGGATGAGACGTTGTCGGCATAGAGCGAGATGGTTCCGGTCGGTGCGATCGAGCTCAGCAGTGCGTTGCGGATGCCATGTTCGGCGACGGCAGCCTTGACGTCAGCATCGAGCGTCTGCACGGTCTCGCTTTCGAGGAATTTATCGCGATCAAAGAGTGGAAACGGCCCCTTTTCGCGCGCTAGCGCGACCGACACCATGTAGGCGGAGCGCTCGATACGGCGCAGCCAACGCTCACTCAGCGCTACCGCATGGCTGCTGCCATAGCGCGCGCCGCACATGATTAGAGCGTCGGCGAGCCCGGTCACGCCGAGACCGATGCGGCGTTTGGCCTGGGCCTCGTGGCGCTGGGCGTCGAGCGGAAAGCCCGACACATCGATGACGTTGTCCATCATTCGGACTGCTGTTGCGACAAGTTCGTTGAGGGCATCTTCGTCGATACCGGCGGCGTCGCTAAACGGGTTCTCGACCAGTCGCGCTAGGTTTACCGAGCCCAAAAGGCAGGCGCCGTAGGCCGGCAACGGTTGTTCGCCACAGGGGTTGGTGGCGTGGATGGTCTCACAGTACTTGAGGTTGTTCTTGGCGTTGATACGGTCGATGAAGATGACACCTGGCTCGGCATAGGCGTACGTGGCGCGCATGATCTTTTCCCACAGCTCGCGCGCGCTTAAGCTCTTATAGGTGACACCACCGAAGGTCAGCTCCCACGGTGCGTCCTCCTTGACCGCCTGCATGAAGGCGTCGGTGACTAAAACCGAGAGATTGAACATCCTGAGCCTACCGGGCTCGCGCTTGGCGGTGATGAAATCCTCGATGTCGGGATGGTCGCAACGCAGCACCGCCATCATCGCGCCGCGCCTAGAGCCGGCGCTCATGATGGTGCGGCACATGGCGTCCCATACGTCCATGAAGCTGAGCGGCCCCGACGCGTCGGCGCTGACACCATGCACCGGTGCTCCCTTCGGCCTGAGCGTTGAGAAGTCGTAGCCGATGCCGCCGCCCTGCTGCATGGCGAGCGCCGCTTCCTTAAGGTTATCGAAGATACCGGTCAGATCGTCGGGGATGTCGCCCATGACGAAGCAGTTGAACAGGGTCACGTCCCGCTCCGAACCGGCGCCCGACAGGATGCGCCCGGCTGGCAGGAACTTGAAATCCTCCAATGCCTCGAAGAACTTCTTCCGCCAATGGCTCGGGTCTTTCTCCAGCGCGCTCAGCGCGGTTGCGACACGTTTCCAGGTGTCGGCGATGGTCTTATCCACCGGCTGGCCATCGACCGACTTAAGGCGGTACTTCATGTCCCAGATTTGCTGCGATATGGATGCCATGCGTTCCATTGGGCACCTAGATCACCGGCATGATGGCCGCCGGAAGTCATGCGAAGTCCCAGAAAAACGAGAAATTAACTACCGAATGCCTTGGTTTGGAATGTGTTCCAACCTATTAATCTAGGAATTTCACAGCCCCACGTCAATAATTTGTTCTCTATATGTCTCCACACCCGCGGCACCAGCCTCGCCATCCAAAAAGCATTTTAGATCAAAGGGTTGGAACATCTGTATCCGGGTTCCACAGGCGCGGGGTAAATTTATCCACCAATTCTCCAACAAGCTCGGGCGGGCGCTTTGGCGACGGCTCAGTACTGCGCATCGAAAGATTCAAGCGTATGCGGGAAGCGTTTGACAGCTTCGTCCATCAGGCGGTCCGTGGCGGTCTGGATGCGTGTTTCCAACTCATTCATGAACTGCGCGCGATTGAGACCGGGCGGGATCGCGGGTAGGATCTCAATGGTGATCACGCCCGATAGCTTTCGGAAGCTGCGACGCGACCAAAACAGGCCAGAATTGAGGGCGACCGGAATCACCGGTGCGTCGCATTGTCGATAGAGGGCGGCAACGCCGGGAAACAGTGGCAGGCGCTCGCCGGGTAGTGCGCGGGTACCCTCC
>PTLJ01000130.1 GCA_002938045.1 Alphaproteobacteria bacterium MarineAlpha3_Bin4 | reverse complement strand
GACAGTAATGAACGCGTTCAGATCCTGGGCCGATTCCGGGATAAAGCTGGTATCGCCCATTTCGAAATAGCGGCGCGGGACGCCCAGGAACCCCAGGTAGTGGATGGGAAGGAATATGGTATAGGCTCCGAGGAAGGACACCCAAAAATGGAATTTTCCCATTCCTTCGTGCAGCATTCGCCCGGTTATCAAGGGATACCAATGGTATATGGCCCCGAAGACAACCAGAATTGGCGCCACGCCCATCACCATATGAAAGTGAGCGACGACAAACATGGTGTCGGAAAGCGGCACATCGACAACCACGTTGCCAAGGAATAGACCCGTGATCCCACCGTTCACAAATGTGACGATGAACGCCAACGCGAACAACATAGGCAGTGTCAGACGAATGTTGGCGCGCCAAAGGGTCAGCGTCCAATTGTAGACCTTGAGCGCGGTAGGAACGGCAATGATGAGTGTAGTAGTGGCAAAGAAGAACCCAAACCAGGGATTCATGCCACTGACGTACATGTGATGCGCCCACACGATGAAACTGAGGCCGCCGATAATGACAATCGCCCAGACCATCATCCGGTAACCGAATATATGCCGGCGTGCATGAACACTGATCAGGTCGGAGACAATACCGAAAGCCGGCAGGGCGACGATGTAAACCTCGGGATGTCCGAAAAACCAGAACAAGTGCTGAAACAATATTGGGCTGCCGCCGCCGTAGCCAAGATGCTCGCCCATCTCGACAATTATCGGCATGAAGAAGCTGGTTTCCAGGATCCGGTCCAAGGTCATCATCACTGCGCCGACGAATAAGGCCGGAAAGGCTAGCAGCGCTAAAACGGTAGCGGTGAAAATGCCCCAAATCGTCAACGGCATGCGCATCAGCGTCATTCCCCGAGTGCGCGCCTGCAACACTGTCACCACATAGTTCAATCCGCCCATGGTGAACCCAACGATGAACAGCGCCAGAGAGGCGAGCATCAATATGATGCCGCCATCCGATCCTGGGGTGCCAGAGAGGATGGCCTGTGGCGGATAAAGGGTCCAGCCGGCGCCGGTCGGTCCGCCTGGCACGAAAAAGCTGGCGACCAATACCAACACGGCAGTCAGATAGATCCAATAACTCAGCATGTTTGCATAGGGGAACACCATATCGCGGGCGCCAACCATCAGCGGAATGAGATAGTTCCCGAATCCGCCTAAGAACAACGCCGTCAGCAGATAGATGACCATGATCATGCCGTGCATGGTGATAAACTGGTAGTAGTCGGACGGTTCGATGAACGAGAAGCTTTCAGGAAATCCCAATTGCAGCCGCATCAGCCACGATAACACCAGGGCAACCATCCCGATGGCGATCGCCGTACATGAATACTGGATGGCGATGACTTTGGCGTCTTGGCTGAAGACATATTTCGTTACCCAGCTTTTCGCGTGGTAAAGGTCTACTTCCGGGACTTCAGCAGACGGTATGGTTTCGACTTCGGCAGGTGTAACTATAGCCATTAGAATACCCTCTTCACTTCTCTTAAAACCGGCTTGATCGGTTTAAATCTCATCGCGTGGAACCTTTTGACACGGAATTTATCGCTGCCTTACTGGAGGCCAGTTTTGGTCCGTCCTTCTTGGAGGTTTCTGCCACCGATTGCGCGAAAGTGGTTTGCTCATTCAGCCATTCCTGAAACGCACTCTCTTCCTCGACCACGACGTTGCCGCGCATGTCATGGTGCCCCACTCCACATAATTCAAAGCAGAGTATGTCGAATGTTCCAGTTCTCGTGGGAGTGAGCCAGAAATAGGTGACTGCGCCCGGCACCATATCCATTTTGGCCCGGAACTCCGGTACATAAAAGTCGTGGAGCACGTCTATCGACCGAAGCAGAACCTTGACCGGCTGGTCCACCGGAAGGTGCAACTCACCGCCTTCCACAAGGACATCGTCTTGACCGTTGGGATCCTTCGGATCAATACCAAAAGGATTATCCCCGCTAATCTTGCGAGCATTAGTGGTGCCCAATGCACCGTCCTTGCCGGGGAAGCGAAAACTCCACTGCCACTGTTGGCCCATGACCTCGAATTCAGCTGCCCCTTCCGGGACCGTGACGAATTGGTTCCAAACGAACAAACCTGGCGTCAACATCACCACCACACCCAAGGTGGTCAATCCAGTGAGCCACCACTCCAGCTTCTTGCTTTCCGGATTGTATTCCGCTCGCTTATTCTCCTGGTAGCGAAAGCGATAAATGCAATAGGCCATGAACAAAACGACGGCTAAAAATACGACCCCAGTAACCCAGAATGTAATGAGGATCGTATCGTCGATATAACCCCAGTTGGAGGCAATGGGCGTCCACCACCAGGGACTCACAAAGTGGAACACAACGGTACCAAGCGCGACTAAAATCAGTGCGAATACAACAATCATTTTTAATTTTCCCCGCCGCTCAACGCTTCAGACATTGACCCAATCGACATTCATTTAGGAACCGAATTTTGAGAGGAATCGAATTTCGAGGTTGTGATCAAGTGTAAATTTCACGTTCGAACGTTCACTGGGGTTTGTAATACATGGCTTTCCAACGATCTTTCCCCGACATCCTTTGAAACGGCGCCAACTATGCCCAAACACGCTTGTATGGGCAAGAGGGTAGTTGAGCCTATTGACTGCAAACTCAGCTGTAGACGGTCGCTTGCATCCGAAGCCGTTTGTCTATCTATTGCCTTGATCCCCAATACTTAATTTTTTCGGTGCTCTCGCTCCGGCACGGAACCTTTGGAAGCAATTTTGATAACGATGCATGAAATTTGAATGGGCTATCCCACGGGATCGCCGTATAATTAAGCATGACCTTTATCGGTATCATCGTTCCGCTTCTCGTCGGCTTGGCAATGCTGGGTGTTGGTGTCGTGCTAGTAGCGGGTCTCGTTTCCATGGGATTCGATAACCTGATCAGTGAAAAGTACTCGAACTTGTTGATGCGTTGGCGTGTCATTCTTCAGGGCGTGGCCGTCGGACTGATGGCACTGGCATTTTTGATTGGTCTTGCCTGAACAGTTTAGCTGAGCTTGCGCTGCCGTTGCCTGACTTTATTGTTCAAATCATGGAATTGCCGAAGCACGATCGGCATCGGTGGCCTAGAATGAACCGCTTATGCGGCTTAGCCATCGTTTTGTCCCCAATACTTACTCTGTCACAATTGCATTCAGAGGTAGGGTGTTAAAATTCGACGCGCGGCGTATTATTATGCAACACTGCGAACCGTAACCGGAACCCGTGCTGCACCTAACAATTGGTAGCGAGACGATTCGGACCAACGGGTCAGGAGGCACATCATGGCAAGTGAAACTTCAATCGCCGACGCGGGTGGGTATGGTGCTGATCAACCGAGGGTGGTCACGATCAACCTAGCGGACCTAAGAGACGCTTTATCCAAAGGCCTCTCCGATTTCAACGCAATGCCGACTCACATTGTTTTCCTGTGCCTGATCTATCCCATCGTCACTTTGATATTTGCCAGGGCATATGCTGGATACGAAGTGTTGCCACTGGTCTTCCCGCTGCTTTCTGGTTACACCCTGATCGGGCCCTTGGTCGCCGTCGGCATGTACGAGCTGAGCCGTCGCCGCGAGATGGGTCTTGATATCTCCCGGGGGAAGGCGTTCTACGTCCTTCGAAGACACGCCATCCGCCCCATTGCCATACTCGGCGCATTGTTGATGGCAATCTACATCGGGTGGCTAATCGCGGCGTGGGCCATCTACGTGGCAAACTTCGGCAGCGCGATACCCGAATCGGTTGCGGATTTTGCACTCCAAATCTTGACCACCGATCCCGGCTGGACGCTAATTATCGGCGGCGGCGGCATCGGCTTCTTCTTCGCTGTCGTCGTGTTCTCTATCAGCGTGGTCTCCTTTCCGTTGATTTTAGACCGTGACGTTAGTGTCATGACGGCAATGCAAACGTCCATAAGAGCAGTTTTCGCAAACCCAATCACGATGGGCATGTGGGGTTTCATTGTCGCTGGCGCCCTTTTGATTGGTTCATTGCCCTTTTTCGTCGGTCTTTGCGTCGTGCTACCGGTGCTCGGGCATTCGACCTGGCATGTGTATCGCAAGGTTATCGAACATAATTAACGGGAGACCACCCGAAGATGCGTAGGGCCAACCAGGAAAATTAGGGCTGTGATTCAGCAAACAATCGTACCGGACATCGTCCAACGGCAGAAAATTACGTCCGTGACCCCCGACGATACCGTATTTGCCGCCGCCGTGAAAATGACGGAGACCCACATTGCAGCGCTCGTCGTTCTTGGCGACGATGGCGCGCTGGTTGGGATCGTCACCGAACGCGACGTGACCCAACGGTTGGTCGCCAAGGGCTTCGATGCCAGTGCCACCCCTGTTTCAGAAATTATGACCGTTAATCCCGATACACTGTCACCCGATGATTTCGCCGGCGACGCCCTCGAACTCATGCAGAGCCGCAAATATCGGCACCTGCCCGTGACCGAGGGTGGGAAGTGTGTTGGCATGGTTTCGATCCGCGACCTCTATGCCGCGGTGAAGTTGGCTCTTGAGGAAGACATCAAGGAAACGGAAGCATTTGTCTTCCGCGACCCCTACGGTGCCTGAAAACCGATCGCGAACTGTAGTCGTTTGGGCAACCCTCAGCCGCTCCCCGTATTTCGCCTTGTTCCAGACCAATGTGACGCCGGGACGAGACGCTGGTATCCACGCGCCGCATTTCTTATATAGAGGTTGGCAAAAATTAGAGGTTCGCTTCGTTTGACGGGGACACGACCTTGCCACATATCGCGACTGAACATGTAAACCCGGCCAAAGGTCAAGAGAGTGAAGCTCGCGAGCCGCGGTTTCGATTGCAGGACTACGCCCTCATTTTGAAGCCCCGGGTGATGTCGCTGGTAGTGTTTACGGCCTTTGTTGGGCT
>PTLJ01000013.1 GCA_002938045.1 Alphaproteobacteria bacterium MarineAlpha3_Bin4 | reverse complement strand
TGCAACGATCCTGCTGAACGTGGCCGTTATCTCATCGCTGTGCTCAATGAAGCTGAGAGCCGCGGTGGCTCCCTCGCCCTTCATAAAACAATTCAAGAGGGGGACCTTTTGGAGGCATCCAAGCCGCAAAATCACTTCAGGCTTAACTACCAGGCTTCGCGGCATATGCTTCTCGCTGGCGGCATCGGTGTGACGCCGATAATTTCGATGGTTGCCGAACTCGAAGCCCGGGGCGCTGAATACCTGATGCATTACTGCACACGTAACCCGGAAATGACCGCCTTCAAGCGCCTACTGGATCCCTTGGCAGAGCGGGGCAAGGTCCGGTTTCACCACGACGGCGGCAAGCCAAGTAACGGCCTTGACCTGGCGAGTACCTTGAGAGAATACGTACCGGGGGACCATCTCTACTGTTGCGGCCCAGCGGGTTTCATGTCGGCGACGGCAAACGCCGTTGCCCACTGGCCAACAGAAGCTGTGCATTTTGAGTATTTTTCGACGCCCGATGATAAGCAGGTAGACAAGACCGAGTCGGAAACACCGTTCCAGGTCAGCATCGCCAGTACCGGTGATGTATTTGACGTTCCAGCAAACCGGACAATTATCGAGGTCTTACGGGAAAACGGCTATACCGTCGAAACATCGTGCGAAGAGGGCTTTTGTGGCACCTGTATCACCAAATACGTGGAGGGCGTGCCAGATCACCGGGATATGGTACTTGACGATGATGACCGCTCGGACTTCGTGTTGATATGTTGTGCACGATCAAAGACGCCAATCCTGGTCCTTGACCTTTGAGGGTGCGGAACTGAACAAGGATATGAGGGCTGCAGTCACCAAGTTTCGAAAGGTATTTTGCGCCTAATGGAGCCGATCAGTAATTTTGGGCCCGGAATGAGAGACAAACTACTACAGCACAGGATTGAGGAGAAAATTGATGACCAATCCGTATACATTTATTCGTAACTGCTGGTACGTTGCCGGACTCTCAAAGGAGTTCAAGGCAGAAAAACTAACAGGACACAAAATTGCAAATCGGCCAATGGTCATCTGGCGCACAAAAGAAGGCAAGGTAGTCGCCTTCGATAACCGGTGTGCGCATAAGCGCTTCCCCCTTTCTGAAGGCCGTCTCATGGACGACGGCAGCCTGGAATGCGCCTACCATGGGTTACGCTATAATGACGCTGGGCGCTGCATCGCTATCCCCTCGCATCCGGACGGCAAAATTCCACCGCAGGCAAAGCTCAACCCATTCCCTATTATGGAACAAAACGGGTTGATATGGGTTTGGCCCGGCGACCCAGCAAAATCCAACTTATGCAAACCACCGATGGCACCGGAAATAGATGACGACGAATGGGAAACAATTGATTCCGGGCCGATGGAGGTGCCGGCTAATTATCTGCTCCTAATCGAGAACCTGCTCGATATCACGCATTTTTATCCGCTTCATGACGGAAATATAGGCGACATAGAGAACAGTCGAATTCCGATTGAATACGAAGAGGGTGAAATCGATGGTAACAAGTTCATCAAGACTATCCGCCAAGTGCAGAATTATAAACAGCCGCCCTACCTCGTAGACTGGTTTGTATACGAAGAGGCCGACCGGAATCATACCCACTGCATGATGAGCCCCGGCATCACTCGGGTCGTTATGCGTAACGCACCGCCCGGAGAACTCGGAACCGACATGGAGCGCGGCTATGTACTAATGCATACACACACGCCGGTTGACGAAAACAACCATGTTTGGCATTGGATTGTAAACTGCAAGAAAGACCACATGTCCGGCGGCGATCCTAACATGTCTGCGGCGAAGCGTGTTGCTGTGACATTCCCCAAGGTCGTTGACGAAGACCGCTGGGCACTAAAGTTGCAACAACAAATGTTGGAAATTCCGGACGGGGGGTATTCAGAACTATTCCTGAAGCCCGACAAGGCGCTGCGCCGTGCCCGTCAGATCTTCCTGCAGCTGATTCGCGAGGAACAGACAGAATCTAAGCATCTCCAGGCTGCAGAATAGTCGCTTACCCTTGCCCGGCAGTCGGAAATGGGCGGAAGTCAGTCGCATCTTACTTAGCACTATTGTCATTCTCCTTATTGTTTATGTGGTCGATTGAAAGAGGAGACGTTGCTATTTCATTATAGCGAGGACTTTGGCGATTGATGCGAGCACTGAATTGCGCTCGTAAACCCCTTTAATTGTCTTTGAGGTTGCAAGGGCCTTGGCAAAGGTCTTCTTGGCTTCTTTTAAATCCCCAGCCTCTGCTTGCGCCCATGCGATGCGAGCAAGTGTCAAAGTAAGGTAAGAGGTATTTGCAATCGTTTGTGTTGTTGCAACGACTTGGGCAATGGTCTCCTTGGCTTCATTTACATCCCCAGCCTTTGCCTGCGCCACCGCGATGTTAGCAAGCGTCGAAGCGCGAGAATAGGCATCTTCAATCGTATTTGCGGTTGCAAGGGCCTCTCTTACATTCCCTGCCTCTGCTTGAGTGACCACGACGTTTGCAAGCGTCGAAGCGCGAGAAGAGGCATCTTCAATCGTTCTTGCGGTTACAAGGGCTTGGGCAATGTTCTCCTTCGCTCCTTTGACATCCCCAGCCTCTAATTGCGCCGACGCAATGCGAGCGAGCGTCAAAGTACGGTAAGAGGTATTTGCAATCGTTTTTGTGGTTGCAAGGGCTCCTTTTACATCCCCAGCCTTTGCTTGCGCTACCGCGATGTTAGCAAGCGCCACCGTATGGGAATAAGCGTCTTTAATCGTCTTTAATCGTTTTTGCGATTGCAAGGGCTCGGGCAATTGTCTTCTTGGCTCCTTTTAAAGAACATGTGAGTATTGTGCAGAAGCGTGACCATCAAACCCTTTCTGGAGTTCCGCACACCACCCCTCTGTTGAACTCAACAGAAGGACAGCAGAAGACCACATTAGCCTCCCTGGATCGGTGGAAATATAGTCACCTCGTCGCCGTCCCCCATGACGTGCCTGTCGCGTTCGGAGGCGACGATGGATTCACCGTTGACCAGGGTCATGTAGGGTTCTTGACGGGTTAGTTCGAAGCGCGCCAGAATGTCGGCAAGGGTAGCATCGCTGTTGATATCGACGGCAGCGGCGCCGAACTTGTCGAAGCCCGAGGGCGGCCTTCCGAGCGGCGAGATCAGCTTGATGCGAACCTTCATGCCAGGTCAAGGCGCTTGAGCGTTGCCTTCTTGGGAACGCCCTTCTTGTCCCAGCCGCGCAGCTCGTAGTACTCGGGTAGCATGACGCTGAGCTCAGCAACGCGACCCTTTCCAGCACCGGTCTTCGCCGCGTCCTTGAGGATGCGCTGGGGCAGAGTGTCGTCGGCGACGGTGAAGCCGGCAGCCAGATTGAACTGACGCTCCAAGTTCCAGATTCGCTCACCTGTTTCTGCCAGCCGCTCGGCCGTCCACTCGCCTTGACATGCGGCATCGATCTGCTCGGCGAAGTCAGCCAGATCCAGAGCCCCATGAGTGAAAGCGCAGACACCTGTCGAATCGACTGCGGCAATTTCGTCCTGAGATTCCTTGACCACTTTTGCCTTGCCCTCGGTGCGGACATGGGCGAAGTCGTCTGTGAAAGGCGCCGCCCTGAGATGGCATGCGCCGCGGTTAGAGGTCGCATAAGCCAGGCCCATACCCTGCATGGCGCGACCGTCGTAGCCTGGAAACTCCTGTCCCTTGACCGACATGGAAAACTCCGGATGCTCGTATTTCTCGCACAGCAGTTTTGAGCCGAGGCCAATCTCACGCCCAAAGCCCTGTCCGGTGCCCGTCATCTCGACCGTCTCGACCAGCGCTTTCGCCGAACCGAAGTTCAGCTTCAGGCCGCCCGTATCCTTCTCGCTGATTGCGCCCTCCTCGAACAGCTCCATCGCCGCTGCCAGGCTACCGCCGAACGAGATGGGATCCATGCCATGTTCGTTGCACACGGCATTGGCGAATGTCGCTGCTTCAATATCGTCGACACCAACCAGCGGCGCCAGGGCATAACCGGATTCGTATTCAAGGCCGCCGAGCGCGCTCTTGTATTGTTCCTTGCCCTCGATCGAGAAGTGTTCGGGATCGATCCTGGAAACACGGCCGCAGCCGATGGTGCAGGCGAAACAAGCCTTGTTGGTTACCAGGTTGGCCTGGCCGTCCGAGCGCCGTGGTGTGACCATGGCCCGGTAATTGACCTTGTCGCCGTTCCTGAACTGGACGTCGCGACTGTTGTGGGTCGGCAATGAACCGTAAGCATTGGTCACGTCCATCATCGCCATGGTACCGGTCTCCGACAGCCGTTCGGACTTTGCCGCTGGCGCAAGCTTGCGCTGGGCCGCGACGACCGCCTTGATGAACGCTTTTGGGTTGTCTGGCTGGACCCCTTTGGTGCCGCGCAACGCGACTGCCTTGAGTTGCTTCGAGCCCATCACCGCGCCAACGCCGGATCGCCCGGCGGCGCGGTCGCGGTCGTTCATGACGCAGGCGAAGCGGACTAGGTTTTCGCCGGCCTGGCCAATCGAGGCAACGCGGATCAACGGATCCTGGTGGCGGGCCTTAACCCGGTCCTCAGTCTCCCAAACGGTTTTTCCCCAGATGAACTTGCGGGCGTCGAACAACTCGGCCTTGTCGTCCTGGATAAGGAGATAAACGGGATATTTGGCCCGGCCCTCGAAGATGATCATGTCCCAACCGGCTAGTTTTAATTCGCCGCCGAAGTGGCCGCCGGAATTGGAACACGCGATGGCACCGGTGAGCGCCCCCTTGGTGACCACCGACCAGCGGCCACCGGTTGGCGACATGGTGCCGGTCAGCGGTCCGCTGGCGAAGATCAGCTTGTTCTCCGGCGACAGCGGGTCGACGGTCGGGTCAATTTCCTCCATCAGATAACGGGTGGCGAGTCCGCGTTGGCCTAGGTATTTAGCTGCCCAATCCATGTTGAGCGGCTCTCCCTTGGCAGTTCCTGCCGTCAGATTAACGCGCAAAATCTTTCGCTGCCATCCCATCGCTCGCTGTCCTCCCTGTCTGTTCATGCGCCCGGGGGCGGAGCTAGATTACCGTAATTCTATGACAATACGACCAGGAGTCTATTGTGTATCCCCCAAAAAGACGAGCCGACACATGGTCATAGCGTTGGTTCGGTTTCTAGCGGCAACAGGGTCAGATTGCTCTTTATCGAAATCGTCAGAACAACTATCAATCGGAGGCAGAACAATTACCTCGTGCCTTCATGGCGGAGCCAGATGATGCCGAGCGTGAGATCCGGATAGGGCAGGCGTATGTCGTCGTAGGTCTGAGCTCGAGGATGGTAGTGGTACAGGTCCTTCCCTCGAGTTGGTATCCTAGGCAGCCGCTGGTCATGCGAGAGCAAGGACCAAGGCGGTGGTGAAAAATTTACGCATATCGACATCCAGTCATCGCTCCCGCATCGCCGTGCGGGCGGAATTGAGGAAGGGGTCGATCAGATAGGCGAGCACGGAGCGTTGGCCTGTGCGAATGGAGGCCACGACTTGGACGCCAGGGACCAGCCGATAACGCATGGATTGCCGCTCGAAGAAGTCCGACTCGGTGGCGATCCGGACCTTGTAGTAGGAACGGCCGTCCGGGGTTTCGACCGTATCGGGGCTTATGTTGACTACTTCGCCCATCAGGTTGCTGAACCGGATCGCGTCCGACGAAGCCAGCGTCACCAGCGCCGTCTGGCCGGGGTGCACGTAGCCGATGTCCTGCGGTGGTAGCTTTGCTTCAATGATCAGGCGATCGCCGGCTGGAACGATATCAACGACCGTGCCGCCAGGGCTGACGACGCCGCCGACGGTGACCACGTAAAGCGTCTTCACAACGCCGTCGACGGGCGAGCGCAACACAGTGCGGCGAAGCGAATCTTCGAACTTGCGCAACCGGCTCGAGAACTCATCAAGGGACCGCCGCTTCTTCTCAAGTGCCTCGCGCACTTTCTCGTGGAACGAATCGCGGATCGCCTCCAGTTTGTTGAACGCTCCTTTGCGCGCTGCGCGGACCCGACTAATTGCCGCCGTATCTTCGCTGATTTTACCCTTCAGCCTCTGCGCATCCTTGAGTAGTTCGAGATGCTGCATCCTATTGGTGAGCTGGTCTTTCATCAGGTCCTCGCTGATGCTGATCTGTTCCTCCAGCAGTTTCAATTGAAGTTGGCTGTTCTTGATGCGCGACGATATCTCGGCAATTTCTTCTTGGCGCTGGGCGATTTTCTCTCGTTGGCCAGCAAGCTGGTTCTTGATCCGGCTGCGGCGGGTCTTGAACATGGAGATGGTATCGTTGACGAGTTCGCGATGGTCGCTAAACATTTCGACCGGAAACGTCGGCATGTTGCGGCTGTTTGCTTCCGCCTGTAATCGCGCGACATCCGCGGTTAGGGCAATGATACGGGTTTTGAGCTCGCTGACGTCAGCGCCGCTCGCGGTCGACTCGAGGCTGATCAGCGACTGGCCCTTGGCGACGCTGTCGCCCTCGCGGATTAGAATCTCGTGGACGATGCCACCTTCCAGGTGCTGAACGCTCTTGACCTGTGTTGACGGGATAACCTCGCCGATGGCGGTGCTGACCACGTCAAGTTTTCCGTAATAGCCCCAGGCTCCGAACGCGGCGACCAACGTCGTGCACAATAGGAAAAAGAGGTGGGTGAGCCAGCTGCTTTCCCGCGCCTCGTCGTCGGTTTGTGAAAACAATTCTTTCATGTCTGAACCTTTCGCACCGGCATTTCCGTCGCACTCGCCAGCTCACTACTACTCGCCGCTAAGCGTTTTCGGACCAAGGTCGGGACCGGCTTGACGTTGAGGTCGACAAAATGCGGTGCCGCCTCGAGAATGTTCGGATCGTGGGAAAACGCGATCACCGTCCGCCCGCGCTTGGAGTGGTCAGTCATGGCGGCGATGACTGCTTGCGCGCCTTCGTTATCCAATCCCTCGGTCGGCTCGTCAACAAGCATCACCGTACCGTCGGTGGCCAGGGCCCGGGCCAGAGCAAGGCGCCGGCGAATGCCGAGGGACAGGTTGGCGCCGTTGTTGGTGATCTGGGTTTTGATACCGTCCGAACTCCGGTCAATGAAGGTCCTAAGCCAAGCCTTATCTATCAACTCATTGAGTTCTGCTTCCGTGATATCCGGATTGGCAGTCGACAGGTTGTCCGATACGCTGGCATTCAGGAAATTCGGTTCTTGCGGAAGATAGATGACTTGCTTTCGCCACCATTCGGGGGACACCTGCGCAAGATCGACACCATCGATCAGAAATTTGCCGCGCGTTGGCTCCAACAGCCCCAAAAACAGACGCGCCATCGTCGTCTTTCCCGTACCGTTGGCACCGGCGAACATCAGCACGCTGCCCGGTTCGAGGGTCAGGTTCACGGATTCGAACAGCGGCGTTTTGGCGCCGAAATAAGAAAAAGCGATATCCTGGAGTTCGATGCGACCATTGTATTCTGAGACCGCCGTCCCCTCGCCGCGCTCGCGCGGTAATCTGGCAAAGTCCTGAAACGTCGCAAGGGCCTGATTCGCCTTGGCCAACGGCTCATTGAGAGCGGCGAACTTGATAAATGGGCCGAGAGCGCGCGCGGCCAGGATGTTGGCGCCGATCATGCCTCCAACATCGAGCTCACCGGCGACCACCAGCGTGGCGCCGGTGGCGATCACGGTGACACCCATATACGCCTGTAGTGACATGCTGAGGGATTGAACAAATCCTTGGCGCTGGGTGATCTTACGACAAAGATGCTGGAACTTACCGGTCTCGTCGAGCCACTGACGCCGAATGAAATCACCGGCGTTGAAGGCGCGGATGGCGTCCCCAGCAGCGGCGGTCGAACCGACCAGTCCGCTGCGCTTACCGGCGGATCTCTGCAACTCACGCGACAGTCGGCGGAGCGCCGCCAGGGCGATCAGCGAGACGACAAAGGTGAACGCCAAGAAAGCACTGACAATCGTAGCAATGGTCGGATTGAGTAGAAACAGCGCGCCGACGAAGAGAAGTGCGAAAGGCACGTCAAGGACCGTGCAGATGTTGCTGGCGTTATACGCCGCCTGCATCTTCTCGGCGCCGGCGATCATTTCCTGGCGGATGCCTGGTGAGACCTGCTCCAACGCCGCTGCCTTCGTGTTGATCAAGGAATTGAAGGCACCGCCGGCCAAGGCCCGGTCGTAGGAAGCGTTGACGTTCGCGGCCAGGCGCATGCGTATTTGGCGAAAGCCGAATTCGAGAACGATGGCGACGGCGACGCCGGCCGTCAGGGTCGCCAGGGTCGCGTCTACCCCTTGCGCGATATAGCGGTTGAGAACCTGAATGACGAACAACGGCGTCGCCAAAGCCAAGACGTTAGCGAGCAATGACGCGGCGATCATTTCCGCCGTCAGCCCCGGCCGCGCAGCCAATCGGGCAAAAAGTTCCTTCATCGGTGGTTTGCCGCTCCCAGGTTCCGCCAGCGCTCACCGGAAATGATGTAAGAGAGAATATACTATAGGCTGGGCTGGGAAATCACCACCGCCAGCGCGAAAGGGTGGCGATTACTCGACGACGTTGGGAGATAGCTTGCCCATCACACTAAGGAGCGTAAAGGCAACGATTGTAACATCAGTGTCGGCTGAGGCGGCATCGCTGCTAGCGTTGATCAACGCCGTCTCACCTGCCAGGACGTCGAGCAGAGACCGGTTGCCCAGTTGCCGTTCCTTCCGGGCCAGTTCAAGAAATTCGGCGGCGATGTCGGCCTGATTATGGAGCTGTTCGGCATTGTCGCGTGCCGTCTGCAGGCTATACCACGCGTTGAGTGCCGCCTCTTCGACGAGATCACGGGTGTCGCCGAAGCGGCTGACCGAAGCGGTGTGGCTCAGTTCTGAAGCGCGCAGCGTGTTGATGGCAGTGAGGCCGAGGTTGAGGTTGTAGCTCAGCTCGACCTTAACGATGCGTTCCATCTTCGAGCCTGAGGTTCCGCCCTCGTCGACCTTGCGAACCTCCTGCGCGATTGCGTTCAAGTCCGGGAAAAATTCGTCGGCCTGAGTCTTGTTAATATCTTCACGGGCGATATCGGCGCTAATGCGCGAGGCGGCAAGCTGCGGGTTGCCTTGGATGACGAGCGAGGTCAACTCGTTAAGCGATTTTGGCAGCAGCTCAAGCGGTATGCGCGGCTCGGTCATCTTGGCGATGTCACCAGGGTCCTTGTAGAATAACGCCCGATAGCGGTTCAGCGCCGTTTGTAGCGCACCGCCGGCCTGGATACGCCGCGCATTGGCGCCAGCCAATTGTGTTTTGGCCTGCAGCACGTCGGTCGAAAAGCCGGCGCCGCGCTGCACCCTCGCATCCTCCAATTCTGCCTGACGCTTGATATTGGCCTCGGACCCCTTAGCGAACTGAAGCAACTTGTTGGCCCGCATCAGGTTCAAATGGGCCGTGATTCCTTCGAGTAAGAGACTCTGACGTGTCGCGTCTTCGGTCTTGACCGCTTGTTCATGGGTGAGACGCGCTCGCCGGATCGCCGCGTTCGACGATCCGAAATCCCACAACTGCTGCGTCAGCTTGACGTCCAGCTTCCGTGGCGTGAGATCCGTATCGTCAGAGCCTGGCGGTTTGTTCTGCTTTTCGTAACCCCACGAGCCGGTGACATCCAGCGTCGGGAACCAATCGCCCAAGGTTATACGAACCTGCTCACGCGCGGCTGATGTGTCGGCTTGCGCCGCCAAGATTCTCTTATGCGCCTTGACGAGTTCGCTGAGTGAATCCTTTAGCGAGTCCGCATACGCCGCAGGCACATCCATAAAGAGGCCGGCCGCAAATAGCATGCTCAGGCTCAGGGTGCGAAAATATACAGTCATCAATTGTCGGCCCTTAACTCGACGGTTAATTCGACAGCAACACCCTGGGACCTGCGGACGCCTTTGTTAGGCGCTGATGAATGAATTTTCCTCAAAACGATTCGGCTCGAAGTGTACTTGATTGACTGGGCCGCCACCAGCCCGTAGTCGTCAGTCATTGACAAAATATTCATGTTTTGTTCATGATGCACCCTTATCTCTGCCTGCAAAGGCAACACAAATTGCCGCTATAGCGTAGTGCACAACGCCCGCGCCGGTGTCCGCCTTGGCGGTCCCGGACAGGATTTATCAATTCTGGCACGCACCTTGCGTCCTCACTATCGAAACTCAATTTGTGTGATCCTTTTGAACGGGAGATATAAGATGCACGCAACCTTTGATAAAGCCGAGAACTTCGAAACGCTGTTGATGAGCGAGTTCAATTCGCTGCCAACCGTCTCGACGCGGTTGCCCGGCGAAGACCTGATCGATGCCGGATATCGCTTGGTTACAGCAATTTCCGACGATTTCGCCCTCGACATGATGGTCCTCGATGTCGACGATATTAAATAGGGTGTTTGCGGAAAAAAATACGTGTTTTCAGATAGTTATGGCGCCACGAATGAGGGAACGTGAGCGCAACAAGAATATCAGAAGGAATTGACCCTAAGCCTCGTCAAGAACGTCAGTTTTTAAGCCGTTATCGACTGTGCGCGCCCAAACTAATAGGAGAGCGTGCTGGCCCAAACCATAGTGCTTTGCTACAGGTAGCCTGCGGCCTCAGCTACACAAATAACGTCGGGCCTACGACACGCACCAGAACCGCAGCGTGCCAAGGCGTTTTCGGCCGCCGCTCGGATTTAGGCAAATTTTTCCCAGCGACAAGCGTAGTCCCAGGAAAATCCGGGGATTCCGTCGCCCCGGTATAACCCACCTCCTCGATTTCGTAAGCAATGGTGCCGAATCAGCCGCCCTCTGCCTCGCGAGCCTGCGCATCTACAACGGCAAGCGCACTCATGTTGACGATACCGCGCGCAGATACCGACGGGGTCAACACGTGCGCTGACTGCGCGGCGCCAACGAGAATCGGCCCGACCGGAAGCCCGTCGCCGATCGCTTTCAACAAGTTGAAGGCATTGTTAGCGGCCTCCAGGTTGGGCAGGATCAGCAGGTTAGCCGGCCCCTGAAGCCGGGAATTGGGAAATATCCGTAAACGCACAGCCTCATCGAGAGCCGCGTCCGCGTGCATTTCTCCCTCGACCTCGAGGCCCGGGGCACGCTCCTTAAGCAGCGCGACGGCGTCGCGCATCTTGACCGCCGAATCGGTATTGGCGGTGCCAAAATTTGAATGGGACAACAGTGCCACTTTCGGTGTCTCGCCGAACCGGCGCACGGTCGCAGCGCTCAACAGAGTCATCTCGACCAGTTCCTCCACACCCGGGTCTGCCGTGACCTGAGTATCGCAGAGGAAGAACGTGCCCTTCGGCATGATCAGAACGCTGAGCGCCGAGACATCGCGCACGCCCGTGCCCTTACCAATGATGTCTAGCACATGGCGCAAATGCCATCCGTAGTTGCCGTAGGTGCCGCAGATCATGGCATCGGCTTCACCGCGTTTGACCATCATCGAGGCGATTACTGTCGTGTTGGTGCGCACGATAGTGCGCGCCAGGTCGGGCGAAACGCCCTGACGCTCCATGATCTCGTGATAACCCCGCCAATAATCGACGTACCGCGGGTCGTCCTGCGGATTGACGAGGTCGAAGTCTATATCCGACCGGAGCCGCAGACCGAGCTTGTCGATACGGTTGGCGACGACGTCGGGGCGTCCGACCAGGACCGGCCGAGCGATGCCGTCGTCGACCAGGACCTGGACCGCGCGAAGCACCCGCTCGTCCTCGCCTTCAGCGAACGCCAGGGCGCGGGGATCCTGACGGGCGCGCTCGAATACGGGCTTCATCAGCATGCCGGAGCGGAACATAAAGCGGCTGAGCTGTTCGCGGTAGGCGTCGAAATCTTCGATCGGCCGTGTCGCGACGCCGCTATCCATGGCCGCGCGCGCAACCGCCGGCGCGACCTCTTCGATTAGGCGCAAATCGAACGGCTTCGGGATCAGGTATTCGGCGCCGAATTTTAGATCCTCGCCCTGATACGCTTTGGCCACCACCTCAGAGCTTTCCACCGTCGCCAAATCGGCGATTGCCTTCACCACCGCCAGCTTCATCTCTTCGTTGATGGTGGTTGCGCCGACGTCGAGCGCACCGCGGAAAATGAATGGAAAGCACAGCACGTTATTAACCTGATTGGGATAATCGGAGCGGCCAGTGGCGATGACCGCGTCCGGCGCCGCGGCCCGGGCTTCGTCGGGCGAGATTTCCGGATCGGGGTTGGCGAGCGCCAAGATCAGGGGCTTACTCGCCATCCGCTTGACCATGTCGCCACTCAGGATACCCGCCGCGGACAATCCGAGAAAGGCGTCGGCGCCGTCGATAACGTCATCGAGAGTACGGGCGTCGGTGTCCTGGGCAAACGCCTCTTTGTGCGGGTTCATCTCTTCCGAGCGGCCCTTGTAAACGACGCCGGCGACATCGACGAGGGTGATGTTCTCGCGTTTGACGCCCATTCCTACGAGCAGGTTGAGGCAAGCGATCCCGGCTGCGCCGCCACCGGTGGAGACGAGCTTGATATCTTCGGGCTGTTTGCCGACAACACGAAGTCCGTTGCGTACCGCCGCGCCAGCGACGATAGCGGTGCCGTGCTGGTCGTCGTGGAAAACAGGGATGTTCATGCGTTCGCGGCACTTCTCCTCGACGACAAAGCACTCGGGCGCCTTGATGTCCTCTAGATTAATGGCACCGAAGGTTGGCTCCAGAGCCGAGATGATGTCGATCATTTTGTCGGGGTCGGTCTCGTCGATCTCGATATCGAAGACGTCGATGCCAGCGAACTTCTTGAACAGTACCGCCTTGCCTTCCATCACCGGCTTTGAGGCCAGCGCGCCGATGGTGCCAAGCCCTAGGACAGCAGTGCCGTTAGTAATCACGGCGACGAGGTTTTGGCGGGCGGTCAGGTTAGCCGCCTCCGCCGGATCTTCGACAATGGCGTCGCAGGCGGCGGCAACGCCGGGCGAATATGCCAGCGCTAGGTCGCGCTGGTTACCGAGCGGCTTGGTCGGCGCGACCATGAGCTTTCCGGGAACGGGGTAACGGTGGTAGTCCAGCGCCATCTGCTTCAGCGAATCGTCTGTCATCTTTTTCTCCCACCCCGGCACCCGGCTCCGCGTGCTCCACTGTTTGTTTGCAAAGACTTGCGCCACACAGGTTGATACGTAAAACCCTGGGGGGCAACCTGTTTTCCGCTCGCAGACGGGAAGAGGAGCTATGACGGAATCACTCGAAACAGCGGTGCCGGCCGTCATCGGCCACCGGGGAGCGGCAGGGCACGCGCCTGAAAACACCGTTGCTTCCATATCGCGAGCGGCCGATTTAGGCGTCCGCTGGGTCGAATTCGATATCAAGTTGTCAGCCGACGGCGAGGTTGTTGTTTTTCACGACGACAAGCTCAACCGCACCACCAACGGCAGAGGGGCTGTCGCTAAGCATGCGCTGATCGATTTGCGGCAGCTGGATGCCGGCAGTTGGTTCAAGCCCCGTTTTGCCGGCGAACGAGTGCCAACGCTGTCGGAAATGCTTGAAGTGCTGGCAGCGCGGGGGCTTGGCGCAAACATCGAGATTAAGCCGAGCCCGGGCCGTTATGCCGAAACCGGCGCGGCGATTGCGCGTCTGCTCAAGGCTGAATGGCCGGCGGCACTAACGCCGCCGGTTATCTCGAGCTTTATGCCGACCAGCCTAGCCGCCGTCAGGGACCATGCGCCTGAGTATGAACGGGCGCTTCTGGTGTTCGCGCTGCCCGGCGATTGGCAGGCGCGTGCCCATCGACTGGGCTGCGCGGCGCTGCATTGCAGCCAAGAATACCTGACCGAACGCCAAGCAAAGGCTATTACAGCGGCCGGCTTTGTCTTGCGATGCTACACCGTCAACCACCGGCTCACCGCCCGCAAACTCTACCGCTGGGGCGCCAGTTCGTTGATTTCGGATTACCCCGACCGTTTGCTGTCCATAGAGTTGGCGACCGCCTGATGCTGTCGTTATTGTCTCCATTCTGTATAGTGGGCTCTAGAATGTCTGAACAGCCTGACCGATCAATAAGCGACAACGAGATTGCAGCCTTTCGTGAGAGCGGGGTCATCTGCTTAAAAGGCGCGTTCGGCGCCCACTGGATCGACACTCTAGCTGCCGGGATAGAGCGCAATCTCCGCGAACCGGGCCCGATGGCACACGATTACACAGACAGCTTCGATAAATTCAGCTCCAAAGGTCGTTTCTTTGGCGATTATTGCAACTGGCAACGAATTCCCGAGTACCGCGACTTCATCCTCAATTCTCCGGCTGCTGAGATCGCGGCGGCGGTCATGGAGTCCGCAGTCGTGCAAATCTACCACGAACACGTCCTGGTCAAGGAGCCGGAGACCGCCGAGCCAACTCCGTGGCATCACGACCTGCCCTATTACAATGTCGATGGGATGAAGACGCTTAGCATCTGGCTGACGCTGGACCCGGTCGAGGTGGACGTCTGCCCGCGTTTCGTCGCCGGCTCGCACCGCTGGGGTAAGCTCTTCTACCCGCGTCTGTTCAAAAATTCGGATAACTACGATTACGCTGGCGACGGATACGAGCCCGTCCCGGATATCGACGCCGCGCCGGACGACTACAAATTATTGTTCTGGGAACTGCAACCGGGAGATGCCCTGCTGTTCAATTTCCTCACCCTGCACAATGGGCCGCCCAACCCGACGATCAATCGAAGACGGGGGTTCTCCAGCCGTTGGCTCGGCGACGACGTGACCTTCGCCAAACGGCCGGGAACGACTTCACCTCCCTATCCAGGGATCGACCTCAAACACGGCGACAGAATGCGTACGGACTGGTTCCCAGTGGTTTGGCCCCTGACCTGACGGCTTCGGCGGGAGGTGAAAGAGATGGACACGGACGCAAACGAACTGGCCAAGAGTATGCTCTGCATGATTGCCAGTGCTGCACTGTCGACCGCCAGCGGCACGGTGCTTAAGTAGCTAGCTAACAACGAGCTGGTCGGCCGGATCATTAGTCTGCGTAGGCATTAATGCTTTTTCCGTTGGGCCGTTTAGTGTGGCGGGCTGGCGGGTTCCCGGCGCTCAGAATTACCAACAATCAAGGGCAACATAGCCCGCGTCACTAGAACTGGAAGCGGAGGCCGGCTTTGATCTCATGCATTAATAGACCGATATTGAGCGACGCCCGGTCGTTGATAGTT
>PTLJ01000129.1 GCA_002938045.1 Alphaproteobacteria bacterium MarineAlpha3_Bin4 | reverse complement strand
TGTCGGGCGCCGGGTAGGCGATTACTGGAGCGTCTTTAAGAATTCGCACCGCTTTCAGGGTTAGAAGCTCGGGGTCACCGGGGCCGATACCGAGCCCGTAGAGGGTGCCGGAGGTCATGACTTCAACGCCAGCAGCTGCAGCACGTCCATCATCGGACGAAGGGCCGATAGGCCGCCGACCGGCTGAGAGCGGCTGACCGTGATACGAGTCAGCTCGCCGCCACATTGCTGCCGGAACGCCATCAGCGCCTGCTGCGCCTCCACCGTCACCGCGTTAGCAACTAGTCGCCCCGGCGCTGACAACTCTTGCCAGCAGGCATCCAGGAGGCCCGCCGTGGAAACGCCGCCGCCGACAAAGATGGCATCGGGAGATCCCTCGATGCCAGAGAACACAGCTGGCGCGCTGCCAATAACGACGCACAGCTCGGGCACACCCAACTTGGCCGCATTACGGCTCACAACCTGAGCGCGCTCAGCCAAACGCTCTATGGCGACGGCTCTAGTCGAGGCCTCGGCTCGTAGCCATTCAATGGCAACAGCTCCGCTGCCGGCGCCAACGTCCCATAGTGTCTGGCCCAGCAGGGGAGCGAGCGCGGCTATGGTCGCGGCACGGACCTCGCGCTTGGTGATCATACCGTCGTGCTCGAAGGCATTTTCTGGCAGGCCCGGAGTGCGTGGCCATAGCCTCGCGGCGGGCAGCGCCCGACATTCGACGGCGATGGTGTTGAGCTTGGCCACCTCGTGGGCCGACCACCGTGCGGCAGTTGCCGCGAGGCAGTTCTCACGATCGCCGCCCATGTGTTCGAAGACGACCATCGCACTCGGCCCGAAGCCACTCTTCGTGAGCAGTGCGGCAACGGCGGCCGGGCTGGTGCCGTCGCGGCTAAGGATCACCAACCGCGCACGCGGTGCAACGTGAGCATGCAGGCGCTCAATCGGCCGTCCGTGCACGCTCAGGCAAGCGAGCATTGGATCCGAAAGCGGCCAGCCCATGCGCGCCGCCGCCAAGGAGAAGGCGCTGACTGCCGGGATGATTTCCAACTCGGAGGTGTCGAAGCGCTTTGTCAGATTGCTGCCGATGCCGTACATCATCGGATCGCCAGATGCCAGCACGCAAACCGCTCGGCCACGCAGATCCCCTTCCAAACGGTCGAGGACGGCGTTGATGTCGTCGCCCCATGTCAATCGCTCCTGCCCGCCGCGTTCCGGAACCAGGGCCAGGTGGCGCTCACCGCCGAGCAGGATCTCGGCCGCGTCGATGCAGCCGCGCGCGTCCGTGCCGATACCGTCGAGGCCGTCCTCGCCGATGCCGACAACAGAAAGCCAGGGCGTCATGATCGTTCTCCAGCGAGAGCGTTGACAGCCGCCGCCGCCAAAGCGCTGCCGCCAAGCCGGCCATGGAGGGTTATGAAGGGAACGCCGCCGGCATGTTTGCTCAGGGCCTGCTTCGATTCAACAGCGCCGATAAACCCGACCGGGAAGCCGAGAACCAGGGCGGGTTTGTCAGCGCCTTCGCCGATCAGCTCCAACAGTCGGTAGAGCGCCGTCGGAGCGGTGCCGATGGCGACGACGGACCCAGCAAGATGCGGTTTCCAAAATTCAACAGCGGCCGCCGAATGGGTGGTCGCGTACTCGCGGGCGAGAGCGGCAACGGCCGCGTCTCCGAGTGTACAGATGACCCGGTTAGCGGCGGGCAGACGGTCGCGGATGATACCGGCAGCGACCATTTCAACGTCGACCAGCACCGGTGCGCCGGCGGCGAGAGCGGCGCGGCCGACGTCAGCGGCGCCGTCGCTGAAAGCCAACTCGCGAACGATCTTCGGCATACCGGAAGCATGGATCAGGCGCAGCCCCACGTCTTCCATCTCCGGTGCTAGGCCGCTCAGATCCGCCGCCTCGCGGACGGCAGCAAAAGAACGGCGGTAAATCTCGGCCGGATCGCGGATGTAATTGAACCGCACCGCTTTGCTGTCAGTCGGTGTCGTTGTCACCATGATCGTGATCGCCGGTATGGTTGTGACCGTGTGAAGAGGCGTGGTCGTAATCGTGACGGTAGCGGTGTCCTTTATGAACGCCATGATCGACGGCGCTGTGGCCGTTGGTACCTATACCGACAACGTGATGGTGATGGCCAACCTGGGGTGCACCCTGTTCGTTTTCGTAGCCGATGATCTGCTCGCGGTACTTGCAGAGCTGGCAGTTCATGGCGTTATCGCCCTTGAGGGCCTCGCTGACCCGGTCGACAAAACAATCGATGACGCCCTCGTGGTCGCTCAGATAACTGGCCTTGACGAACTCTATCTCCGAGTTGGCCTGGGAAGCGGCGTCTGTCCAGTCGTAAATGCGCCGCACCAGGATGCCGGTGAATAGGAAATAGGGGAAGACTATGATCCGTCCGTAGCCGAGCCTGACCGCATGAGCCAGGCCGGCGTCGACCAAAGGCGAGGCGACGCCCGAATAGCTGACCTCGGCCCAGCCGAAGCCCATGCCCTCCCACAGCATGCGGGCAACCTTTGAGACGTTGGAGTTGGCGTCGGAATCGTTGGTCCCGCGTCCGACCACCATTAACAGCGTGTCTTTTCGGCCGATATTGCTGCCAGCGGACAGCTCGGCCTCTTCGATGCGGTCGCGGGCGGCGCGCAGTAATCGTGGGTCGACCGCCAAGTCGCGGCCGAATATGACTTCGATGTCGGGGTTGTCAGCGGCGAAGGCATTGACCTCTGACGGCAAGTCGTTCTTGACGTGGCCAGCAGCAAACAGCATGCCGGGCACACAGACAATTCGCTTGGCACCTCGCTCTTTGAGTTTGTTGAGACCAGTGCGGATCACTGGCGTCGCGAATTCTAGGAATCCGCTCTCGATATCGTAATCGGGAAACCGCTTCCTGAAGTGCCTGGAGAGTTGGTTGAATTCTTCGATGGCGCTGTCGTCACGGCTACCATGTCCGCAAATCATCACGGCGGTCTCATCTGTCATGCGCTTGGTCCTGGCCTTCGAGCGTCTGAAACAGAGGTCAGGTTCATGAAAACCCGCCCTGCCGAGGCCTGCCTGGTCATTGCCTCCGGGCCGCCGACGACGCGCCGAGGTTACAATCTTTTTGGCGTTTGTAAAAGCGCCCTTTTGGGCGGCAAGTTGCGGATGAGCCGGCGGCGGAATAAAATTCCGATTATCACCGCAACAACGCCGGCGACGATAGAGACGGCGGCCTCAGGCGACCTGCTGGGATGGCCGTTAATTAATCGAAGAAATGCATCGACGATACTATCGCCCTGTGCGATATCGGTTCCGGCGTTGAGTAAACCGATTTTCAATCGGCTTGGTACCATGACTGCTTTGAAAACAAAGTGTTTTCAACCACAACTGCGCTGCATTTCCGTTGACGGGACGGGGCTTGGAACTCCATTCTCTGGCCATGTTCACCTTCGGCGTGGTCGAGAACGGGCAGGGATTCGATCCACTGGTTCTACTGCTCCTAGCGCTAGCTCTCGACGCCTATATCGGCGACGCCCAATTCATTTTCCGCTTTGTCAAGCATCCCGTAGAGGTGTTTGGTGCCATCGTCGGATTTCTCGACCGCAAGCTCAACCGCGAGAAACGGAGTGAAATGGTCCGTGCGGTGCGTGGCGTGCTTACGACTACCGTCGTCGTTGTGTTGGCGCTGGCCGCCGGCAGCGCCGTCGCCTGGTTGTCGCTCAATCACCCCTGGGGCTGGATCGTCGAGTTGTTCCTGGTCACCGCGCTGTTGGCCGGGCGTAGCCTCTACGATCACGTCGGCGCCGTCGCTGGCGGTCTGGAACAGAGCCTGGAGGAAGGCCGCAATGCGGTTTTACACATCGTCGGCCGCGACCCGACCCAGCTCGACGCCCACGGAGTTGCCCGTGCGGCCATCGAATCGGCAGCCGAGAACCTTTGCGATGGGGTCGTGGCACCGGTATTCTGGTATCTGCTGTTTGGGTTCCCAGGGCTGTTAGTCTACAAGGCCGTCAATACGATGGATTCGATGATTGGCCACCGCTCCGCCCGTTATCGCGCCTTTGGCCTGACAGCAGCGCGCCTCGACGATATTCTCAACCTGATCCCGGCACGACTGACTGGGCTGTTCTTTGTCTTCGCCGCGGTCTTCGTTCCGACAGCGCATCCCGGCAAGGCGCTCAAGACTATGCTGCGCGACGCCAGCAAGCACCGCTCCATGAACGCTGGTTGGCCAGAAGCGGCGATGGCCGGTGCACTCGCACTTGCCCTCGCCGGACCGATTCGCTATGCGGGTCAGGTCGTCGACAACGCCTGGATCGGCGACGGCACGGCCAAGGCGACAGTTACCGATATTCGCCGTGCGCTCTACCTCTATGCGGTGACGGCGCTGATCAACGCCATGTGGGTGTGCTCGATTGCGGTGATCCGTTTCAATCTCTAGGGCTGCCGGCTGCCGCCAATAGACCGTCTAGATCGAGGTTCGCCTCAAGATGTCGTGCCAAGGCGTCAAGAGTGTCTTCGACTTGGGCTTCGTAGGCGGCGCGGGTGCGTGCGCCAGAACGGATGTCCGCAAGGAAAGCGTGGCGGAATGCATCGGCGGCGAACAGACCGTGCAGATAGGTGCCCATCACCAGTCCATCGGCCGACTGCGCACCCTCGGCTCGGCCCCCGTCGAGATTGAGTAACGGCCGGGCACAATCGGGGCCGGCCGTTTTACCCATGTGCATCTCATAACCGCGGACCAAAGCCCCGGTTCGGATGTCGGTGCCGGTAGCTTCGTTGAGCGCCTTGTCGCCACCGAGCACGGTCTCCACGTTGAGAAGACTAAGCCCCTTTGCTTCTGCCGCTGATCCCTCGATTCCCTCCGGATCGGCGACCCGGCAACCGAGCACCTGGTAGCCGCCGCAGAGCCCAACGACCATGCCGCCGGTCATATGGTTTTGATCGAAAGCACCGACGACGGCCTGACCTGGACCAAACTGAATAAGCATTAT
>PTLJ01000128.1 GCA_002938045.1 Alphaproteobacteria bacterium MarineAlpha3_Bin4 | reverse complement strand
TCTCAATACGCCCAGCATGGAGAAATTTATCGTTGCGACTCGTGCGGATTGGCGACCCGACAAGTGGAACACGAGAACGAGGCCATTCCTAGCAGGACATAAACCAGGCTCGTCAGCCACCTTGTCATTTACTCTGGCGGTCACCAAACAACATCGTGATGTTGATGCGCCGGTTCTCGTAGCCGCCTTTAAAACAGATCTCGTCGCTGGCATGGAACAGGTCAGAATTGAACATCACCGCTCGGTTCTGACGGTGCGGCACCGCCATTTTTTTCTCGTTGTGGGCGTCAATGTAGGCCTGCATGGCGGCTTCGTCCTTGTTGTAGTTCTGGAACTGCCAGTCGAGTGGCGCTTCCACATCGTAAACAATGAGCCCGCCGCCTTCCGGTTCCAGGTTGGCATCGTCCGGTGTGACCCAGAAGTTAAAGTTAACGGCGGCAAAATCAGCATGCAACCCGATGCCAGTCAAACTGTTATCGTATTTGTATCCCCACAGTTGCGTTAGGTGGTGGTCCTTGAAGATGTCGGGAAACCTGTGGCGCAGGTCGTCGGCGATCTGTAGCAACAGTGGGCAAACGAAGCCGTCGGTGAGGTAGGCTCCTATATAGCCGCCGGCATGGCTGAAGTCGGCCCATACCGTGCTTTCCAGGCAGAACCGCCTAAGCTCAGCAAGTGCCTCATCGGTCAGCAACTCGTCAAAGAACGTCATTCCAGGGTCGCACGCCAAATAATCGGCGGTGATTTTGTCCACATCGAGATCATCATTGAGCGGCGAGCCGGAGACCGCTGGTACCTCGGCCGTGTAAATGTTGCGGTTGTAGATCGATCCAATTAACTGACGTTGCTCTAACGTTAACTCGAGCGGCAGCGAATTGCCCACCATGTCGCCGATTCCATCCAATATCCCTTCGTAGTCATCAGCGACCGTCACGAGACTGGCCAACGTCTCGTGCGTCTGAGCGAGGTAGCGCAACTGCTCAATATCGTGACGCAGTTTTGCCGGGGTGGTATAGCGGAAGCTCTCGTGGTTGGGGTGTGCGGGCTCGGGGCCACGTTTGAGTTTAAACGCCGATTCGAACGATCTTATCGCCGCGTCGCGGTTGCCTTCAGACATCAACGCGATTCCGAGCGAGGCATGGGCATCGGCAAAATCGGGCCGCAGTTCGGTCGCCCGCCGACTGGCCTCGGCGCCACCGCTTCGATCTCCCGCCGCAAGTAGTGCCTTGCTAAGCAAGTTATAAGCCTCAGCATACTCGGGCGCATGGGAGATCGCGGTACGCGCGGCATCTACCGCCTCCCCGACACGACCCAGGGCCAACAACACGCTGGCAAGGTTATTGTGGGTCGGCGCGAAATCAGGCCGGCGCTTCAGCGCTTCACGGTAGCAAGCGACGGCATCCACGTGCCGGCCTTGTGATTGCAGCGCATTGCCTAGGTTGATCCGTGCCTCAACGTAGTCCGGATCTGCCGCGACTGCGGTTTCGTAGGCCTCGAGCGCATCGGCAACACGCCCTATCGCGATCAGCGCGTTGCCGAAATTACTGCGCGCCTCGACATCCTCGGGCACCGCTTCGAGTGCGCGTCCGATCAAATCGACGGCCGTCTCCGGTTGGCCCGCTTGATGAGCAAGAACACCGAGTAAGTGAAGGGCGCCTGCGTGAGTCGGGTCTACATCGAGAATTTTGCGATACTTAGCCTCAGCGTCGGCGAGACGGACCGCTTGGTGATCGGCGACAGCCTCGTTAAACAGGTCGTCTAGGTTATCACTCTCAGATTTCGTCGGCATGGTGGCAGGCAATCAGTTTATCCGTAATTTTACGCAACTCGGTGCGTGCGTTTTTACAGCGCTCGATGGCGAACAGGCAACGCTTATGAAGGCATAACCAGGCGGCGGGTCAAGTGCGACAACAGCCCTCCCGATAGCAGAGCGCGTTTGAGCCGTTTGCCCCATTCGACCCCGGCGGTTACCGAGAGGATTGCCGGCTCCACCATCCTGCCCTAATTGCTCCGCGTGTTCCTATCTAGGTCCCTGGCGAGGACAATCTTCGGTCTCGATCATTCCTATTCGCGCAGTATACTCGCCGCCCATGCCCAACAATCCAACTCGTCCGCCCCTTCCTGCCGCCCCCGCCGTCATAGCCGGGTTCCACCATACGATCTGGCTGAGCGCTGATGGCGAAGTGGAAACGCTTTCGAAAAAGGACGCGGCAGCCCGAATCAGGCCCGACGTTCGACCGCTCGTCTGTCATGCCCGGGCCGTCTCCCAGCGGCTCGACGTACCAGCTTTCGACGCCTACGACCTGCTTGAACTGTTCGCCTTTGTCCGGCCAGCGCAGTTCACGCTGCCAACGCCGCGCGGATTGGCCGAGGCCGTCGGCGTGCCACTTCCAGGAACGCCAGAGAAAGAAGCAGAGAGCCTTTTCAGCACCGCTAAATCACTGTTGTCGGAGTTGTCGGCCTGCACCGACCCTGCCGCCGCCGCCATTGCCCGGGCGATGACCCGCGGCGGTTGGGCGTGGGGACCCTCGGTGCTAGCGATGTTGGACGCAGCGGAGATCAGCCCGTCTGGAACGCCAGCCGATGCACTCCGCATCTGGAACCAGTTGCCGGAGTGGCAGGAACAACCACCGCAGGCAAACCCTGGGAACGAGCCCGTCGGCGAAAACGAGGCGCGTACGCGTGTGATCGAACTGCGCGGCGACGGGGCCGAGAACCGCATCGAGCAACTCGAATACGCATCGGCTGCCGCCGCAGCCTTCGCGCCCCGCGAACGGGACAGAGAGCCCCGGTTCGTGATTGCCGAATGCGGAACTGGGGTTGGCAAGACGCTGGGCTATATCGCGCCGGCCAGTCTCTGGACGGAGAGAAACGAGAGCCCGGTATGGATCAGCACCTTTACCCGTAACCTGCAACGCCAATTGAACGCCGAACTCGACCGCCTCCACCCGGATCCCGACGAGAAATCCGCGCGCGTGGTGATCCGAAAGGGGCGCGAGAATTACTTCTGCGTGCTGAATTTTGAGGAAGCGCTGCGGCGGCTGCCAACACACGGCGGCGTACAGATGGCCGCGCTCGGGCTGATGGCGCGCTGGGCCCTGGCGACGCGGGACGGCGACATGATTGGCGGCGATTTTCCGGCCTGGCTCAAGGACCTGCTCGGCACCGGCCTGACCACCGACCTCACCGACACCCGCGGCGAGTGCCTGTATTCCGCCTGTCCGCACTACGCAAAATGCTTCGTCGAACACACGGTGCGCCGGGCAAAGCAAGCCGACATCGTCATCGCCAATCACGCCCTGGTCATGGTCCAGGCAGCCTGCGGCGGCAACGGCGAGGGAATTCTGCCAACGCGTTATGTGTTCGACGAGGGTCATCACCTGTTCGAAGCCGCCGACGGCGCTTTCTCGGCGCATCTTTCGGGTCGCGAAACGGCCGATCTCAGACGCTGGTTGATCGGCGCCGAAGAGAGCAGCCGTTCGCGCTCACGAGGGCTCAAAGCGCGCCTCGAAGACCTAGTCGCCGGCGATGCCGGTGCCGAGGAGGCACTCGACGAGGTGTTGCGAGCCGCACGCTCGTTGCCGGGCCCGGGATGGAGCCAGCGGATTGGCGGCGGCACGCCGCGCGGGCCGGCCGAGACCTTTCTCGCCCTCGTTCGCCAACAGGTCTATGCCCGCGACGCCAATCCGGGATCCGCCTATAGCCTGGAAACGGAAACATCTGAAGCCGTGCCCGGGCTTCGCGAGGCGGCGGGTAAGCTGGAGGGCGCGCTGGCCCGCCTCGGACAGCCGATGACAGCCCTGATCCGGGCGCTGGCGGCACGGCTCGACGCGAACGCGGACGAGCTCGACACCAGATCGCGGACCCGCATCGAGGCGCTGATGCGCAGCATCGAGCGCCGCGGCGTCCAGCAGGCAGCGGCCTGGCGGGCGATGCTGCAGGCGCTTGCTGGTAAGGCGCCCGAGGAGTTCGTCGATTGGTTTGGCGTCGAACGCATCGACGGACGCGATTTCGACGTAGGCTTTCACCGCCACTGGATTGACCCGACGCGGCCCTTCGTCGAGATCGTTGCAGAACCTGCGCACGGCGTTCTGGTTACCTCGGCCACTCTTTGCGACCGCACTGCCGAGGACCCCGGCTGGGCCACCGCCGAGATGCGCACCGGCGCCGTACATCTGAGTACACCGGCGGGCCGCGCCTACCAACCGTCGCCCTTCGATTACGCCGAGCTAACCCGGATCCTGGTGGTCGGCGATGTCGCCCGCGACGACATGGATCAGGTCGCAGCTGCCTATCGTGAACTCTTCCTCGCCGCTAACGGCGGCGCGCTTGGATTGTTCACGGCGATCTCTCGGATGCGCGCCGTACACGAGCGAATCTCGACACCACTCGACGAGGCCGGGTTGCCGCTCTTCGCCCAGCATATCGACGCCATGGACACCGGCACACTGGTCGACATATTCCGATCCGAGGAAGACGCCTGCCTACTGGGCACGGATGCGGTCAGGGACGGAGTCGACGTTCCGGGACGTTCGCTGCGGCTGATCGTATTCGACCGCATACCGTGGCCCAGGCCCGACATCCTCCACCGCGCGCGCCGCAAAGCCTTCGGCGGGCGCGCCTATGACGAGATGCTGACCCGGATCAAGCTGAAGCAGGCCTACGGCCGGTTGGTGCGCCGCCGCGACGACCGCGGCATCTTTGTCATGCTCGACCGGGCGCTGCCGACACGGCTTACCAGCACCTTACCCGAAGGCGTCAGGATCCAACGCATCGGCCTCGCCGAGGCGATTGCAGAGACCGCAAGTTTTCTCAATACAGAAGACTAGGGCGCGGCGCTCATCTCCGCAATAGCGCCGATCCGAGCATTCCGGCAGAGAATACCCCGACCGACACCCACATCGAGACCGGAGAATAACTGGGTATCTCACCGAAAGTGCCGAGCAGATTACCGACGCTGCATTTTGCGGTTGTGTGATAAAAGCACTCGCTGGCACGTTTGACGTTCTC
>PTLJ01000127.1 GCA_002938045.1 Alphaproteobacteria bacterium MarineAlpha3_Bin4 | reverse complement strand
CCAATATCTCTACAGCCTTTAGGCTTAACGGGATTGTCCTACGGGTGCCGTTCTTCGTGATTGGAAGAAAAGCAGTTCTTTTGTCTAGATCCACGTGCTGCCATTCCAACCCCAACAACTCACCTCGCCGCATGGCTGTCTCTATGGCAGTGATAACCAACGGACAGAACCAATGATTGGTGCTGTCACCACACGAGACCAAAAGCCTTTTAAGCTCTTCTCCATCTAGTCTTCTGTCTCGTTGAGGGTTCTCTGTGGGTTTGCGTATGCCCTGTAGTGGATTGACAGGGAGATAACATCCCCACTCTTTTTGGGCTGTATCCAACGCATGGTTAAGGAGCACCAACTCTTTTATGACGGAGGTTGGAGTAACCTCTTTCAGCCTCTGATCACGGTATTTGGCAAAATGTGTGGGCTTCAGCTTGGATAGCATCATCTCTGCGATGGGATGACGCATAATCTTACCTATCCTGAAGGCCTCTTCTTTAGCGCCTCTTTTGGTGGCCGTCACTTCATAGGCATATCGCTCTAGGATATCTTTAAGTGTCTCACGCAGGTGGGGAGAGCTGAAACTCCCACGCTCTAGATGCCGCTCTGTCTCGATTGCCCAGGCTTCTGCATCGGTTTTTAGGGAGAAATTTTGGTTAGGATTGGGTAGTTTAGCTTTCTAACCCTAGCTTCCCAACGAATGCCACGCCGTCCGTTTCTTTTCGTAAATGTTGCCATTTCCAACTCCTGTGGAGGAATAGTGGAGGAAATGGAAATTCAACAATTCGCTATAAGCGGCTAATGCATTGATAAAATTGGCGCACCCGACAGGATTCGAACCTGTGACCTCTGCCTTCGGAGGGCAGCGCTCTATCCAGCTGAGCTACGGGTGCGCGTCGGGGGAACTTACGCTTAAGGCGGGGCGTTCGCAAGGGACGCTGACAGAGCTCTAGACGTCGCGCAAGTGGTACCCCTGGCCGCACTCCATATGCTAATCGAAGATCGCGGCGAGGCTACGGACGAACGATCGCCCGGCCTCCGTGACCCGCACCGGTTCACCGATAAACTTGACCAGCCCGTAGGTGGCGAGCATCTGATGCGGGCTTCGGTTCAGGCCCGCGCGGCGCCGAAATGGTCCTTGATCCCGGACCAGGCTATTACCGCTGGCAGGAACCACGGCTTACCAGCGTAGAGGGGCCAGCCCTTAAAGGCGAAGCGAGCAAACACGGTTTCCCCTTGCTCGTCGCCGAGGATAGTGAGTGCTGCCTTGCGCCCCAGCCACGGCGCCCAAACAACGCCCGAGCCGCAGAATGCAGTTGCATAATGGACACCGTCTCGGATCTTCAGATGCGGAAGAAAGTCGAACGAATAGCCCGTGTAGCCCCACCATGAATGGGTCAGCCTAATTCCCTCTAACTCCGGAAATATTTCGATCAGGTTGCTATAGAGATGGGCGCATTTCTTCAGCGGGTTGTCGGTGTTGGCGCCGCGCCGGCCACCGAACACGATGCAGGTATCGTCCGGCGAGGGTCGATAGTAATTGTAAAGGTTGCGGGTATCGCCGTAGACCCGGCGTCGGGGCATCAGCCGATTCATAGTATCTAGGTCGATCGGCTCGGTGGCGATGATCTGGCTCGGGATCGGAATCACTCGGCGCCGAAGCCAGGGCAGCGCCGCGTCGGTGTAGCCGTTGGTGGCGACAATCACGTTGCCGGCCTGGGTCGCGCCCCTCGCCGTTGCCACTTCAAAATTCTGCGCTTCGCGGTGTATGCCTGTGACCGCCGTCTTTGGAATTACTCGCGCGCCTGCGTCGAGGGCGCAGGCAAGCATGCCGGCGTGCAACAGGCTTGGATGGACGCCCCCGATGTCGTGCCGAAATTGCCCGCCGTGATAGAAATCGGTGCCGATTTCGCGATGCTGTTCGGCTTGCGGCACCATTTCAACGCCGATTCCAAAGTGCTTGTTGAGAGAATCGGCCTCACGACCCATGCGCTCGTAGGATTTTGCGCTGTTGGCTCCAGTGAAGCGCCCGACCAATTTGTAATTGCACTCAATGCCTTCCTTGGTGACTAAGCGCGCCAAATGATCGCGCGCAGCTACGCCCTCGCCGTATATCGCCTTGGCGATTTCGAGGCCCATCTTTTCAATCAGCACGGTGAACGGGAACTTGACATTACCGCTGGTGATGCCGCCATTGCGGCTCGACGCGCCTTCGCCGGCGCGCATGGCATCGAACAGGGCAACCGAGCGGCCGGCCCGGGCCAGCGTCAGTGCGGCACTGAGGCCAGTGAAGCCGGCGCCGACGATGGCGACATCGATGGCTGCAGGAACTTCGGCGGGCTCGATCTCGGCGCAGGGCGCTGCTTCCCACCAATAGGGTGTCAACTTAAGACCAGGGTCGTCGGCAGGTCGGGTCATTGCATGCCCTCGTCCTTGGCAACGAAGGATGCCAGCGGCCGTTTGTCAGCGCCGGAGAGGAGTGCTGCCCCTGGGTCCGCAATCCATTGAGCAATGTCGCGCCACGGCGTCGATGCCTGCAGGTCTCTCAGTAGCATGTGATAGCCGCCCTCGTAGATGGCAATTTGTCGCCGCCCGGCGGCAACCGTTGGCAGCTGCGCTAGCATTTTTGCCGTTGGCTCGCGGGGTATGATCTCGTCGCGTTCGCCATACAGAATAAGTGCTGGCGCATGGAAGGTTGTGGCACGCTCCAACGCCGCGTCCATCAGGTTGACCAGCCCGTAAAGAGTGTCGATGCGGGTGTCCTTGATGACCAGCGGGTCACGGCCGAGCTCGATCAGCATCTCGATGTTATCGGATGGTTTAATGCCGAGGCCGCGGCCCGAAACAGTCAGCCATGGCACCGTATGCCCGCCTAGCCACAGCGCCCAGCGCTGGTACCAGGGCATCGTCGCGCGGCCCCACACGGCTGGCGCGGCGAGGATGACGCCCTCCGTTTTTGGCTGCCTGACTTCGGTCATGGCCACCATAATCACAGCCGCTCCCATACTCTCGCCCAGGAGATAGAGCGGTAGCCCAGGATGGTGAACGCGGACCGCGCGCGCAAAAGCCTTGAGATCTGCTACCAACGCCGCTGTGCCGGACCAAAAGCGCGGATGTGGTGCACGGCCGAAACCACGTTGGTCATAAGCGTAGGACCCAATACCGTGCTGGCTGAGGAACAGGCCAGGTTCTTTGAAGAAGTTGGAATAGTCGTTGAATCCGTGCAGCGCGAGGATGATCACCTTCGGTTGACCGGTCTCGGGCATCCACTTTCGTAACGGTAGCCGAGCACCGTCGGCGGTGACGAAAGCATCGTCGGTGAGTCGAGCTTCCCCGACAATCGGGCCCGGCGTCATAAGGGTTGGCGCGCAGGCCGAAAGCGTGACGAGCACCGTAGCGCAGGCCAAGATGCACCAGCGGCCGATCATCCCGCCTCCAGGTCGGTTTTTTTGGTGAGGCGCAGGAAGATGTCCTCGAGCTCCGCCTCGCGGGTTGTGAGGTCGGCGATGCAAAGTCCGGCCGCGTCGATGGCGGCCAGGATCTGGCCAGAGTTAATACGACTCGGCGCGTAGGAAAAGACGACATGACGCAACCCTCGGAGCTCGGCATTAAAGCTATGCAGGTTCGTCGGCAGCGTGCTCAGATCGGCGTCAAGGGTGACCGTCATTTGCTTGGAATCAATTCGTGCCAGCAGCCGTTCGGTAGGATCGCAGGCAATCAGTCGTCCGTGGTTAATGATTGCGATAGTGTCGCACAGCGTCTCCGCCTCCTCCAGGTAATGGGTCGTCAGTAGCACCGTCGTTCCTCGGCGGTTCATGTCGCGGACGTGAGTCCACAGTTGGCGCCTGAGATCGACATCGACACCAGCCGACGGTTCGTCGAGGACGAGCACTTGCGGCGAATGGACCATCGCCTTAGCGACCAGAAGCCGGCGCCGCATGCCGCCCGAAAGCGAACGCGCATAGGCGTGTGCTTTCTCAGAAAGACCGACCGCTTGCAACACCTCGTCGGAGCGCCGCTCCGCTTTTGGCATGCCGTAAAGCCCGGCCTGCAGGTCCAGGAGCTCTCGTGGAGTGAAGAACGGATCGATGTTGGGTTCCTGTGGCACCACACCGATCGCGCGCCGCGCTTGGCGCATCTGGCGTTCGATATTGAAATTCCAGATCCGCGCCTCGCCCGAGGTCTTTTGGACGAGTCCGGCAAGGATGTTGATCAATGTCGACTTGCCAGCGCCATTGGGCCCGAGCAGTCCGAAGAAGGAACCGCGGGGAATCGTCAGGGACACCGACTTCAGGGCTTCGACGACCGGACCGCCGCGTTCGGCGGGATAAGTTTTAGAAAGCACGCTCGTTTCAACGGCGAACTTAGGTAAGGTGTCCGGGGTGTCGGCGCACATGTTAGAACTCTGTTTTCCAGTTCGATTGGTTGCGTCAGCAGATCGATGCAAACGTTGATTGTCCGGCGGCAATCGGTATCATCCGTTGATCCGATCGGTCAATGTACTTGGGCACCAAATAGATGAATTCGGTAGCTGAAATTGAAGTTAGAACTACCACCGTCGCTTGCGACGGTGGTGGCGGATCGCTCGGCCACCCCAACGTTTACCTGCACATGGACAACGATGGTTGCGTTGTCTGCCCTTATTGTTCCCGCCGTTACCACTTGAAGGAGGAGGTTGCGACGGCGAAACCCTAAACTACCGGATGTACTCATGAGCGCGACGAAAGCGCCCAAACACGTGTTCTTGATCGACGGATCGGGGTTCATCTTCCGTGCCTACTACGCACTGCCGCCTATGACGCGCCTCGACGGCACGCCCGTTAACGCTGTTTTCGGTTTTACCAAGATGCTGATGAAGCTGATCGACGACACCGTCGCTGATCATATTGCCGTCATCTTCGATCACGCGCGCAAGACTTTCCGCAACGATATCTACACGGATTACAAGGCCAACCGCGAGGCACCGCCGGAGGACTTAATCCCTCAGTTCGCACTAGTCCGCGAGGCTACGGCGGCCCTCAACGTGTCGGCCGTTGAAAAGGAAGGTTTCGAGGCCGACGACTTAATAGCAACCTACACCCGCCAAGCAA
>PTLJ01000126.1 GCA_002938045.1 Alphaproteobacteria bacterium MarineAlpha3_Bin4 | reverse complement strand
TGGAGCGGAGGTAATCAGCGACCGATCTATCGCGCTTCCTGTCGGTCCGCATCTCGATTCCAAAGCCATGACAGCCATAACGGATAATTTTTGCGGCATCGTTGATGGTTTAACCGGCTCTTAAGGTATTGAGGACAATTATGTACACTACATGAGGCCAATTCGCGGGATTTGGTGAGTTGAACCCGCGCTAAACCGTTCAGGAAGCAATGGGTATGGTCTCAGAATGAGGAGCGTGTCATGACGGATAAACTGACCCCAGCAAAGATTAGGCGTAATTTGTCTGGCGAACGTGTGTCGCTTATTGGCGGCGCCGGCTTCATCGGCCACAACCTGGCAATCGGATTGAGACAAGCCGGAGCCGAAATCCAGGTCGTAGATAACCTGATGCAGAACAACCTGACCACCAACGTTATTGATCAGAACCTCGATCCCTTCCGCCGCGAACTCAATCATGGTTTCCTGATCCAGCGCTTCGAGATGATGCGTGACGCCGGCATCAAGCTAGACAATGCCGATGCCCGCTCGATGATCGACCTACCGGAAGTCCTGAGGGATTTCGATCCAACGAAACTTGTCCATTTGTCGGCCATTTCAAGCGCGGTTGATGCTAAGCATGTCCCCGGACACTGTTTCGATCTGCAACTGGTGACGCTTCGCAACGTGCTTGAGTTCACGCGGCTGTTTCCAAATAGCGTCAACCAACTAGTGTTGATGAGTTCGAGCACGGTCTACGGCGACTTCAAGACCCCGACCGTCGACGAGAATACCCGGCCCCGCCCCTATGGCATTTACGCCAACGCCAAATACATGGCTGAGCGGTTGGCCCGGACCTATAACGACCAGTATGGTCTTGGCCTCACCATCATCAGGCCGAGCGCGCTTTATGGCGAGAGGTGTATCAGTCGACGGGTCAGCCAAGTATTCATTGAAAACGCCCTGATGGGTAAACCGCTGCTCTTGGAAGGCAGCGGCAATGGACGTCTGGACTTTACCTATATTTACGATCTCGTCGATGGCATCGTTCGTTCCATGGCTGTCGATAGGGAGCCAGAAAGCTCCATTACCTTCAATATGACCTGTGGCAACGCGCGCACCATTGCGGAACTCGCCGGCATCGTCAAATCGGTGATTCCTACCGCCATCTGCGAGGAGCGTCCGCGCAACAAGATCAAGCCGGTCCGCGGCGCCCTATCGACGAAACGCGCAAGTGAGACTCTCAACTTCCGGCCGCAATGGCCGCTCGAGATCGGCTACAAACGCTATTGCGAGTGGTACGTCGAACAATGGGAGCGGACACAACGCGTCGTTTTCGCCAACTGAATTCGGATCAACCTTCGATCCCGGCTCCTGGTGTTGCAGCACCGGCCAGCCCGTCGCGGCGATGATCGGCGTAATCGACTACGGACTGGGTAACCTGACCTCGGTGGCAGGCGCCGTCCAGAAGGTAGGGTTCGAGCCTGTCATCAGCAGTGAAGCAACAGATCTCGGCCGTTGCGAGAAGCTCATCCTTCCCGGTGTCGGCGCCTTCGGCGATGGTATGCGCAACCTCAATGACCGCGGACTGGTGTTGCCTTTAACGAAAATGGTAATGGAACGACGCATGCCGGTGCTGGGTATCTGCTTGGGTTTCCAGCTGCTGGCAAAGTCGAGTTCTGAGTTCGGCAACAACAATGGACTCGGGTGGCTCGATGCCCGTGTCAGCCGCCTCCAGCCCGAGGACCCCGCGTTGCGAATTCCGCATGTCGGCTGGAATGAACTCTATCAGAAAGGCGACAGCATCCTGTTCGACGATATTCCAGAACTGCCGTTGTTCTATTATGTCCATTCCTACAAGCTGGAAACGTCAGCCGTGGAAACCGTAATTGGCGAGTGCGACTATGGAGGCACCTTCGCCGCCGCAATTCAGAGCGGCTCCATCTTCGGCACCCAGTTTCATCCCGAAAAGAGCCAGCAGCACGGCCTGGCCCTGCTCAGGAACTTCCTGGAGAAGGCGTGAGCGGATGCTAAGGAAGAGACTGGTCACCGTGCTTACCATCAACAACGGGACCCTGTTCCGAACCAAGCTGTTCGAGCCCGATTACCGTTATACCCACCACTTCGTCGATTCCTGGTCGGTCGACGAGATTGTCATGCTCGATGTCACCCGCGACGCCGGCGCCGACCGGAAACCGTTTTTCGACTTGGTCACGTCATTCGCACACGACTGTTTCGTGCCGCTTGCCGTTGGCGGTGGCATCCGCACCCTCGACGACGTTAGCCGCTACATGGCCGTTGGCGGCGATAAGGTGGTGGTCAACACCGGCGCCGTGGATCGGCCGGAACTGATCACCGAGATTGCAAAAGCCTACGGCACCCAATGTGTCGTCCTATCGATCGACGCTAAGAAGAATGAAGCGGGCGACTACGAGGTATTCTCCGCCTTCGGCGCGCGGCCGACAGGCCTCGACCCGGCCGAATGGGCGATGTGCGGCGAGGAGTTGGGCGCTGGCGAGGTATTGATCACGTCAATCACCCGCGATGGATCGCTGCGGGGGTACGATCTCGAGCTTTGCAAACGGGTCAGCGACGCGGTCTCAGTGCCGGTATCGGTGCTCGGAGGTGCCGGCGCCTGGAAGCACTTCGTCGAGGGCTTCACCGGCGGCGGCGCGTCCGCCGTCTGTACCCAGAACATCTATCACTTCACAGAGAGCAGCATCCAGAACGCCAAGAAATTTCTCGCCCAAAAAGGCATAGAGGTGCGTCTGTGATGTTACACTCCGCCCAAGACACTTACGAAAGAGATGGTGGCCCGATGGTCCGGTTCTGTAATTCCTGTCTGATGCCGGACACCCGGCCCAGGATCGTCTTCGACGAGGCGGGCGTCTGCAACGCCTGCCACACGGCCGGGACCAAGAACCGGATTGATTGGGACGCGCGACGCGAGGAGTTCCTGGAGCTTGCAGCGCGCCATAAATCAACCGACGCCCCCTACGACTGCATCGTGCCGTGGTCCGGCGGCAAAGATTCGAGCACCATCGCCTACCGGCTCAAGTTCGAATACGGGCTCAATCCGCTTCTCGTCACATTCTCGCCCTTGATGCCTAACAATATCGCCGCCCACAACCGCGAGGCGCTGATCAACCTAGGGTTCGACCATGTCATGGTACGCGCCAACCAGAAGGTTTCCCGACGCTTGGCACGGCGGTTCTTTATCGAGCGCGGCGACCCCAAGGTCCACTGGAACGCCGGTATCAATTCGGTACCGGTGCAGATCGCTGTCAATTACAAGATCCCGCTAATCTTTTATGCCGAGCACGGCGAAAGCGAATACGGCGGCCGCGTGCTGTCGAGTGAACACACAAAGATGCGGGATTTCACGGAAGTGCTGGAACATCAGATCGGCGACGACCCGGCCAACTGGCTCGATGAGAAAATCGATGAGTCCGACCTAGCACCCTACGTCTATCCGGATCTTTCCGAGGTCGAAGCGCTCGGCGTCAAGGCACTTTACTTCGGCTATTTCTTCCGCTGGAACATGCTGGACAACTGGAATTTCATCAAGGACAAGATTGATTTTCGAACCGAGCCCAAGGGCCGTACCGACGGTACCTTCACAAATTTTGACAGCCTCGACGACAAGATCGACACCCTCTACTACCACATGCAGTTTATCAAGTTCGGCTTCGGCCGAGCCACCCGCGACGCCTGTCGAATGATCCAGAACGGCCAGATGTCCAGGGCCGAGGGGCGGGAACTAGCTCTGAAGTACGACGCAGAATTTCCCGACACCTTTCACGAGGAACACCTGGAATTTCTTAGCCTAAACGCAGCCGAATTCGCGGAAACTGTTGACAGGCACAGGGACCCGAATATTTGGCTGCAAGAGGGGAACAGATGGGTGCTTCGCCATCCGCCGACGTGACCGCCGGGCGCGTGCAGGCAACCTGCCGATGACCAAGGAATTCGACTGCGACATTTGCGGATCTCCAGACGCCGAGGAGATCGCTGTCGCCAGGCGCTATATGGATAGCCAGCCGTTGCATGTTTGCAAGAATTGCGGTTTCGTGTACGTACGCAAGCGCCGTTCGCCAGAGGAAATCGGCGCCGCATGGTCGGACGAGATTTACAATTCTGGCAACGGCGAGGCCCAAATCGCCTATACGGCCCGGATCCCAGCGATCAAGGCGCGACAGACATTCGCCGCCGAATTCATTGACGGTTCCATCGGATTGCGCGGTAAGCGTGTCCTCGACATCGGCGCTGGCGAAGGCCAATTTCTGGAGATTATCGGCGGTGCCGATTACGGCGCCAACCCCTTCGCCGTCGAACCCTCGCAGCGCAACTGCGAACTGATAAAGGTGGCTGGTATCGAGTCGTTCGCGGGCACTATCGAAGAGTTCCGCGCGTCGCCCGAGTTCAACAAGCACCCGGCCGATATCGTCACCGTAGTCTGGACTCTGGAGAACTGCCAATCCTGCCGGTTCATGTTTGACGCCGCCTACGATGCGCTCGTCGACGGCGGGCATTTAGCTGTTGCGACCGGTAGTCGCGTTCTAGTGCCGTTCAAGAAACCGTTGCACTACTATCTTGGCACCAACGCTGCCGACACGCATGCGTTCCGTTTCAGTGCCAATTCATTGGCCAACCTTCTCGCCGTCAGCGGCTTCCGGGTCTCGCACACCAATCGGTACATAGATTCAGATTGGCTGGTGATGATCGGTGAGAAGGCGGTCCGCGGGCAGAAATTCGAGTGGCGCAAGGACGACTGCCGAGAGGTGGTTGATTTCTTCGAGCGTTGGGACAGGGAAACCCGCGCGTTCTACGAGGAGGCGTGAACCTCCTAGGCATCGACACGAGCAGCATGGACGCCAAATTGCATATTCAGAATTTCGAGACCGTCCTGCTCGGCGTGACGGTCGGCAAGCTTGTACTTGCGGATGGTAAAAACCCGGGGGACCTAGCGGATTTAATTATCGGATGGTGCGACGACGGCGTCTGGCTGGTCGCCGGCGCCTTCAGTGGCCAAGCTGAGACCATGCGGGTCGACACGCAGGCTGACAACGCGCCGTCGCTGGCGCTCTACCGAGGCGCCAGCCTTG
>PTLJ01000125.1 GCA_002938045.1 Alphaproteobacteria bacterium MarineAlpha3_Bin4 | reverse complement strand
ACGCTCATGCCGGCGACTATGGATAGCGTCAGCGCGGAGTTGACAAGAGGCTTTCGGAACTCGCTTTTGGCCGCATATTCCTTGTCGAAATGGAGCGGGTGTTGGTTCATGGTCAAAAGCGTGAACCAGGTATTATCGGATTCGGTAATGGTGCGCCCGGGTCGGTGCTCATAGACGTCACCAACGTGGAAATCCTCGAGATAGCGCCCGTAGGACTCGCGGTAGCGGTTTTTACCGACCTCTTTCGCCTCGGCAACCACGGTCAATCCACGTTTGGCTGGCCGAGGGCGGTGATGGTGCGGATCGAATTGGCTTGTTCCAGCGCGAGAAGCGCGCCGGCGAGCCGCTCGGCGCCAGCCTCGCTCAAATAGGGTGCCGCCAAGCCGTCGAACTTGGCCCGAAACTCAATATCGCTGAGAAAGTTGTCCGGCTCACCCTTCGGCACGGCGACAAAGGTCTCGTAAGTATCGGCTGCGGTCTTGACACGGACGACACCACTCAAATTGGCTGGGAACTCCGCCTCGGCGCGTGCGTCGACGACGCTTTTGACCCGTTTGCAGAGATCGAGCGTTTCGGGGTCCTCAATGTGCTTAGCGTAGTCGTCCCACACCATACCGCCCTCGCGCAGCACCACGGCAGCGCAGAACGGCATCGAGAATTGACCGTCGACGACGCTCTTGGGTGCGTGCTTGACGTCCTCCGGATCGCCTATGATCTTCCAACCGGTCTCCGGCAGGCCAATCTCGACCTCCTCAACATCGCCCGCCTCGAAGCCGTGCTCTCGCTTGAGCGCAGCCAAGCCGTCCAACGCCGCGTGGCTGTAACGACACGACGGGTAGGGCTTGACCGCTAGGCGCAGCGTCTGCCAGGTCTCACCGAGGCCGGCCGTGGCCTTGGCCTGGTCCGAGGCCGGCGCATAGGCGGAAAGGAACCCGGCACGACCCTCGAAGGCCTCAGCCGGACCGATGAAGCCCTCGGAGGCCATTGCTGCGCAGACCAAGCCATTGCTCGCTGCTTGGCCAACGTGGGAGCGCTTGGTCCAGGCGCCATCGGCCAGGAATTGCATTGTTCCCGCAGCTTGGCTGAGTGCTATTCCAAAGGCACTTTGGATGCCGTCGGCCTTCATGCCGAACAACTTGCCGGCGGCCGCGGCAGCACCGAACACCCCGCAGGTCGCAGTTGGGTGGAAACCACGGTCGTAGTGGTCCGACGGGCCCAGGGCCATGCTAAGGCGAATCTGGATTTCGTAGCCCGCGACACAGGCGGCAATCAGGTCCTTGCCCGAGGCGTCTACCATTTCAGCGGCGGAGATGGCGGCGGGCACGATTGGTGCGCTCGAGTGCAACGAACCTTCAGCGTGAGTGTCGTCGAAATCCAAGGAATGGGCGAGGGTGCCGTTGACCAGCGCTGCGGCCGGCGGCGCGTAGTAGCTGTCGTCGCCCATTACCGAGCACGAACCCCCGGCGAGACCCAGCTTTTCGACCGCTGCGATTAAGCTTTGCGTCGATTGAGCATCGTGGCGTGCGCGGACTATGATCCCGGTTACGTCGAGAATCAGGCGTTTGGTTCGCTCGACGACATCCTTAGGAAGGTCCTGGTAACTGAGTTCCGCGGCGAAGCTCGCCAGCCGGCGGGTGATGTCCATCATTTCTTCCTCCCGGTTGCAAACATTCTAGGAGCTAGCGCAAGGCGCTTCAATCAGCGACGTATTTCCTTTCTGCCTCATAGTAGGCCGGAAAGCCGACGATGTCCTGTAGCTCATTGAAGGTGATCTTACCGTCCTCGCTGACGGCCCCGCCAGCGAGTTTTGCGAGCTCCTTTTCCATACCCATGATTGCCGACGTCATCAGCGACGCCGGCCAGATGGCGATCTTGTAACCAATCTCCTCGAGCTCGGCCGGACTAAGGAACGGGGTGTCGCCCTGCTCGACCATGTTGGCCATCTTCGGCCCATTGACTTCATCGCAATATCGCTGCATCTCGTCCAGATCTCGTGGGGCTTCGAGAAAAGTGATATCTGCGCCGATATGGCGGAACTCACGACACCGCTCGACAGCCTCTTCCATTCCGTCGGTGGCGTTGGCGTCTGTCCTGGCCATGATCAGGATATCTTCGCCCTCCTCGCGGGCATCGACCGCCGCCTGAATGCGGGCGTAGGCTTCAGCGCGCTCAACGACTTTCTTGCCGCGTGTGTGGCCGCAGCGTTTGGGCGACTGTTGGTCCTCGAGCATGATGCAGGCAAAGCCGGCTTGAGCATAGCCGCCAACGGTACGCTTGACGTTAACGGCGTTGCCCCAACCCGTATCGCCGTCGCCGATTGTTGGGATCGACACCGCGCCACAGATGTTGCGTCCCTGATCGAGCATCTCCGTATACGAGATCAGCCCGGCGTCCGGAAGGCCAACGCGCACGGCCGAGACCATGAAACCACTCATGAAACAGGCCTTGAAGCCGGCCCGTTCGGCGAGGCGCGCCGAAACTGCATCGAAGACGCCAGGCATCGGCAATATACCCGGTTCGTCGAGCAATTTTCTCAAGTTGTCGGCCTGGTTCATAGTCAGTTCCTCCAACGCGACGTAGAAATATCAAGCCTTAAACGCCTGGCTTTGGCAAGTTAGCGACCCCGGAACTTGGGCTTCTCCTTAGCGGTGAAAGCGCGCACGCCTTCGGCGTAGTCCTCCGAATCGCAGAGAGCGTAGCTCTCCGCGACCTCCTCCGACGTCAACGGTTGGCCCGTTGCCAATCGGTTGATAAAACGCTTTGTCGCGCGCGCCGCTAGTGGCGCACCTTCGTCGATTCGCTTGGCCGCCTCCCGTACCTCCGCCTCCAGTTCGGCATCATCGACCATGCGGCTGACCAGCCCACGTCGTTCGGCCTCGGCCGCCTCCATAATCCGCCCTTCCAGCAGTAGCTCCAGGACTAGAGCCCGACCGGCGACCTCCGTCACCGGCACCATTTCCGGGTAAGCGAAGGCGTGACCGACAAGCTTAATCGGCACACCGAAGCGCCCCGATGTGCCGCTGATACGAATATCGCAGCAGCATGCAATTTCGAGCCCACCGCCTGTGCATGCACCATGGATCATGGCGATGGTCGGGTGCCGGCAATTGACCAGGGCGTCAAGGGCGGCGGCAACGATGACGCCGTAGTCCTGCGCCTGGGCGGAGTTCGAGCGCAAGTCCGGAAACTCGGAAATGTCGGCGCCGGCGGCAAAAGCATCCGTGCCAGCGCCGCGCAGCACAACGCAACGCAGATTTTCGTCGTCGTCAAGCTCGGCGACGGCAGCCCGCAACCCACGCCAGGCGGCCAACGTCAGGGCGTTGCGCTTCGCGGGGTTGTTAATAACCAGCGTCGCGACGGCGCCTGTACGTTCGGTGAGGATGAGATTCGCCAATGTGCCCACCCTTATTAGGCATTCAATACACGCACCGGCGTGCCAGCGATCCAGGCGTTAATACCCTCGATTGCCTCTCCATAGACCAACTCGTAGAGTTCGCTTACGACGTAGCCGGTGTGGCCGGTCAGCACCGTGTTGTCGAGCCCGCGCAGCGGGTGGTCGACTGGCAGCGGTTCGGTGTCGTAAACATCGATGCCGGCACCAGCAATGCGACCTTTTTCGAGAACTTCGATCAGCGCCGTTTCATCAACAATCGGTCCGCGCGAGGTGTTGACGAGGTAGGCCGTCGGTTTCATCAGTTCCAGTTCGCGCGCACCGACGAGCCCGCGCGTACGCTCGCTCAGTAACAAGTGGATGGTCAGCACATCCGAGCGCTCGAAAAGCTCGTCCTTTTCGACACGCACTGCACCGTGTTCAGCAGCCCGCTCATTGGTTAGGTTTTCGCTCCAGGCGATGACCTCCATGCCGAAGGCTAGACCGGCCCGGGCCGACTGGCTGCCGAGTTTGCCTAGGCCTAAAATCCCAACCGTTTTGCCGTTGAGACCAATACCCGAGCCCGCCTGCCAGCCGCCCGCCTTCATAGTCCGATCCTCGGTCGGGATATTTTTGGTGATGGCTAGGATCAGAGCCCAGGCATGCTCGAAGGCCAGATAGGGGAGCATCTGCGTGCCTGAGACGACGACACCATTTTCATGTGCTGCTTCCATGTCGATGGCCAAGTTGCGCATTCCGGTGGTGATTAGTAGTTTGAGATTGGGTAGACGCGCGATCAGGGATGCTGGGAACGGGGTGCGCTCGCGCATGGCAACGACGACCTCGAATGGCTGGAGCGTCTCGGCAACGGCGTTCTCGTCGCCAATGTATTCGTTAAAAACGGTGATTTCAGCACTTTTTATGCTTTCCCAGTCGGCGGATGCGAGTGCGGCGTTTTGGTAGTCATCGAGAATGGCAATGTGGTTCATGGCGGCGTTTTCTACCTCGTGGTGCGGCCGGATCACCCTACTCTACTCAGTCCAAGACAAACATCCACCCTGTACCGACCCGCCGCGATAGAGGTACAAAGTACCGGCACTGACAACAGGCAAGGAGGCAACCGTCATGACCTGGCTCGAAGCGGACGGATGCGACCCGCGCAACCCCGGCGAACGACTGGCCGAGCTGCTGGCCCGGCCCGAGATCCTCGGCGTACCCGGTGCTCATAATGCGCTCGCCGGCCTGATCGCCAAGCGAGCTGGGTTCGAGGCGCTCTACATGTCGGGTGGTGGGTTGACCGCCAGCATGGGCCTGCCGGATTTGGGCGTGATCACTCTCGAGGACCTTTCATATGCCGTGCGCAACCTCCACCGCGCTACCGACTTGCCGATCATCGTCGACGCCGATACCGGTTTCGGCGAGGCCCTCAACGTCATGCGCTGCGTCACCGAACTGGAGGTTGCCGGTGCCGCGGCGATCCAAATCGAGGACCAGAAACTGCCCAAGAAGTGTGGCCATCTTAATGACAAACAGCTGATCTCAGCCGATGACATGGCGCTCAAAGTCACCGCCGCGGTACGCGCACGAACGCACGTCAAGATCATCGCGCGTACCGATGCAGCGCAATCAGAGGGCATCGAAGGCGCCGTCGCTCGCGCCCAGCTCTACATAGACGCCGGCGCAGACCTCGCCTTTCCAGACGGTCTCGCCACGGAGGACGAGTTCCGCGCCTTC
>PTLJ01000124.1 GCA_002938045.1 Alphaproteobacteria bacterium MarineAlpha3_Bin4 | reverse complement strand
AATCGGGCGCGATCATTAGCCGTCGTGGATTGCCGCGGAGGCGGGCTTTGTGAACTCGGCGAAGAAGTCGTTTCCTTTGTCGTCGACAACGATGAAGGCAGGGAAGTCCTCAATTTCAATCTTCCAGATCGCTTCCATGCCGAGCTCTTCGTATTCGACCAGCTCAACATTCTTGATACAATCTTGCGCGAGTCTGGCCGCTGGTCCGCCTATGGAGCCGAGATAGAAACCGCCGTGCTTCCGGCAAGCCTCGGTTACTTGCTTCGAGCGGTTGCCCTTGGCAAGCATGATCATAGAGCCGCCGTCGGCCTGGAACTGATCGACATAGGCATCCATGCGCCCAGCTGTCGTCGGTCCGAACGAGCCGGATGCATAACCCTCCGGAGTTTTCGCCGGGCCGGCGTAATAGACGCCGTGGTCCTTTAAGTAGGGCGGCAGATCCTCGCCGGCGTCCAAGCGCTCCTTGAGCTTGGCGTGGGCGATGTCGCGGGCGACGATCAAGGGACCGTTGAGGCTGAGCCGCGTCTTCACAGGGTGCTTGGTCAGTTCGCCCAGGATCTCCACCATCGGCCGGTTCAAATTGATCTCGACGACGTCGCCGCCGAGGTGCGCGTCGGTGACGTCGGGTAGGTATTGCGCCGGGTTGGTTTCGAGCTGCTCGAGGAAAACGCCGTCTGCGGTGATCTTGCCACGGACCTGACGGTCGGCCGAGCACGAGACCCCAATGCCGACTGGACACGACGCGCCATGGCGGGCCAAGCGGACGACACGAACGTCGTGGCAGAAGTACTTGCCGCCGAACTGAGCCCCGATGCCCATGTTGCGGGTCATCTCGTGGATACGTTCTTCCCACTGCAAATCGCGGAACGCTTGGCCGTGCTCGTTGCCCTCAGTTGGCAGTCCGTCGAGATACTTGGTGCTCGCCAGCTTAACCGTCTTCAGCGTTAGTTCCGCAGATGAGCCGCCAATAACCACTGCCAGGTGATAGGGAGGGCAGGCTGCGGTGCCGAGCGTTCGAATCTTTTCGTCCAGGAACCTGGTCAGGCTATCCTCGTTGAGTAACGCCTTGGTCTCTTGGTAAAGGAAAGTCTTGTTGGCCGAGCCGCCACCCTTAGCGATGAATAGAAACTTATAGGCGTCGCCTTCGTCGGCGTAAATTTCGATTTGGGCCGGCAAGTTGTTGCCAGTGTTTTGCTCCTTAAATAGATCCAGCGGCGCAACCTGGCTGTAGCGCAGGTTGTTTTCCGTATAGGTCTTGAGCACGCCCTGGGCGATCGCTGCCTCGTCGCCGCCGCCGGTCCACACGCGCTGGCCCTTCTTAGCCATGACAATTGCGGTGCCCGTGTCTTGGCACATGGGCAGGACGCCGCCGGCCGCGATGTTGGCGTTCTTCAGGAGATCGAGAGCAACGAAACGGTCGTTGTCAGAAGCCTCCGAGTCGTCGAGGATGTTGCTCAGCTGTTGCAGGTGCCCGGGTCGCAGCAAGTGAGAGGTGTCATGGAAGGCTTCCGCCGTCAGAAGGGTGATAGCCTCCGGCGCGATCTTGAGCACGGTCTCGCTGCCGAATTTCCCGATGCCGACGTGTTCGCTGGTCAGCTTGCGGTATGGCGTCTCGTCGTCGCCGATGGGAAACATTTCGTGGTGAACAAAGCTGCTCATGGCGAATCCTCGATAACTAGGTCATGTATATGGGGCTGGGTAGGGTGATGGGAACCGATGATCGGTCGGTCACGGTTATTTTTTGCGGAAGGCGTCGAGCGCAATTACTTCGCCAGTCTTCTCGTTGTCGTCCGTCGGCGCCGAATCGGTGTTTCCGGGCTCGCCGGCGACCGCGGTTTCCATGCCGGTGACGTCGCTGGCATCGAATTCAAACTCCTCGCCCTCCAAGGCGGTCATCTTAAGCTGAAGCCCAAAATTGACGGACGGGTCGGCGAACGACGTAACCGACGACAACGGCACCACCAGCGTTTCCGGATTACCGTTGAACCTGAGCATTACGGTGAGCGTTTCCTCGTCCACTTGCAAGTCATCGAACTGGTGCTGGAGGACGATTGTCATCTCTTCCGGATGCTCGGCGCGCAGGTAATCGGGAATGACGACACCGTCATCGTCAGTTCGGAAGGTAATGTAAAAATGGTGCTCGCCGGGCAGGCCATCCGATGCGGCATACTGCAGCGAGCGCCGGATCACCGTGCGGAGCGCCTCCTCGATCCAGAGATCGTAACGGAGTGGATCTTCTTCCATATTTTAAGAGTCTTACCCCGTAAGCAGCACCGATGCTAGTCTTCATAACGGCATTTGGTGAGAGACTAATGACCGCCGTGCCGGTCATTACGAAAGAAAATAGGGGGCTTCTGTTGCCAGGTGCCCCCCAAACCCCGCCTCGGCCGGCTTAGGACCGAGGGCTTAAAAACCCGGTTTATGCGACCGCATTAAGCGGCGGCACGCACCGGAGCAAAGTTGTCGTTGGCAACTATTGCTTTTGGCCCCGGTAACGGTGGTGCCATGCCGAGCAAAAACCCGTACCTTTACTACGCGCGTCGATCCTGTTTCGCCCCCATTCCGTACCGCGAGCCCGCGGAAACTAGTCAATGAAATGGTGGAGGCGCCGGGCACTGCCCCCGGGTCCGCTACGCTTATTCCGTAGGGCGTTTATCGCCATAGCCGGCAAGCCGGCACCCCATATATAGGTTAGACAAGGGGCTAACCGCAAGAGCCCTGCCGCTCACGCTGCTTCGAAGGTCTGCTCCATCGTCACCTCCTCGAGGACTGGCGTGGTCGTGATCTTGCTGCAACCCTTGTTCGCGCACCACAGGCTGAAGCCGAGCACGACGTTAGGTGTCCGACTTTTCGACGATGTCGATGAAATAGCAGGTGCCCTCGGTGTATTAGATGGCCTAGAAGGTCAGCCTCATCTTGTCCGCTTTGGCTCGGCAGAGCTGAACCCATTCCGTCTAGTCCCCGAGCCAATCGGGCACGATCGTACCTGCAAACACTTAACTTTATGCCGCCTCTCCTCGATTTGCGCGCTGGAAAGAACTGAAAAGTCAATTACAAATCGGACAGATTCGCAGGCCGGCGAAGCCAGACGGCCGCACCCTGGTCCGAGAGGGCGGCAAAAACTCGGGCGATGGCAAAGGGTTATCCCTAGCTTTTTGACCGCCCGGTGGGCCAGGGTAGAATAGGGCTAGAAAAACGCATTAAGGGAGCCCGCTTCGGCTTATGCAACAGTATCTCGATCTCGTCCGCCATGTTCGCCAGACCGGCATCTTCAGGGACGACCGCACCGGCACCGGGACACAGAGCGTGTTCGGCTACCAGATGCGCTTCGACCTAGCCGAGGGCTTCCCGTTGTTAACGACCAAGAGGCTGCATGTGCAGTCGATCATCCACGAACTACTGTGGTTCCTAGCCGGCGACACCAATGTCAAGTACCTCAATGAACATGGCGTCGCGATCTGGGACGATTGGGCCGACGAAGACGGTGATCTCGGCCCGATCTACGGTTATCAGTGGCGCTCGTGGCCGGCCCTCGACGGGCGGCGCATCGACCAGATTGCCGATCTCATCAACGCCATCCAACACAATCCCAACTCGCGCCGGCATATCGTCAGCGCCTGGAACCCGGCCGACGTCGACGAGATGGCGCTGCCGCCGTGCCATTGCCTGTTCCAATTTTACGTCGGAGACGGACGGCTGTCGTGCCAACTCTATCAGCGTAGCGCTGATATCTTCCTGGGCGTGCCGTTCAACATCGCCTCCTATGCGCTGATAACGATGATGATAGCGCAGGTGACCGGCTACCAACCCGGCGAGTTCATCCATACCTTAGGCGATGCGCACCTATACGCCAATCACGTCGAGCAGGCGGATTTGCAGTTGACCCGCGAACCATTGGCGTTGCCAACGATGCGCCTCAACCCGCAGGTCTCGGACGCCTTCGGCTTCCGTTTCGAAGATTTCGAGTTGTTTGACTACGAGGCCCATCCCCATATCGCTGTGCCGATTGCAGTCTAGGAACCGAGCCCATGCGCATCTGCATCGTCGTCGCCATGGCCGAAAATCGCACCATCGGACGGGCTGGCGACCTGCCATGGCGAATCTCGGCTGATCTCAAGCAATTCAAGGAACTGACCGTCGGTCATCCGGTGATCATGGGGCGCAACACGTTCCAATCTATAGGCCGGCCACTGGCCGACCGCACCAATATAATCATCACCCGTAACCGGGAGTTCGAAACCGACGGCGTCGAAATTACCCACTCGCTAGACAGCGCCCTCGATCTCGGCCGAGACATCGCCATCCATAACGGCGTCGACGACGTCATGGTTGCTGGCGGCGGCGCAATATATGCTATCGCGCTGGCCGAAGCTAACCGCGTTTACATGACCGAGGTCCATCGCGCCTACGACGGCGATACGGTGTTCCCGGAACTGGACGAAGACATCTGGCACGTGGTCTCACGCGAGCGCCATGGACCGGAAACGCCTGACGGACCGGCATTCAGTTTTGTCGTTATCGACAAATACGGCTAAACTGGAAGCGTTCCGCTTGCGCAAAGGGCTGGCAAACTCAACGGAGGATGAACATGGCTAAGGTTTTGATGTCGACCATTTTGAACGCATCCGCCGTCGAAGTGTGGAAGCTGATCGGCGGTTTCAACGCCCTTCCGGACTGGCACCCGGCGGTTGAGAACAGTGAGTTGGCTGAAGACGGCCAGTCCCGCACCCTCAGCATCGCTGGCGGCGGCACCATCGTCGAAAAACTGGAGAATATGGACGACGCCTCGCGGACCTACAGCTATGCCATCATCGACAGCCCGCTGCCTGTTGCCAACTATCGAGCCAAGATCAAAGTCACTGGCACAGGCGATAACAGCACCGTTGATATGGTCGAGCGAGTTCGATCCCAAGGGCGTAGCCGAGGGCGAGGCGGCGGATGTCGTCCACGGCATCTACCAGGCCGGGTTTGATAACCTGCAGAAGATGTTCGGCGGTTGACGGCGGAATAGTGGTCCTAGGTGCACAGCACCGACAGCAGAAGAAGCGAGCCCAACGCCGCCGCTATGAAGTTGCCGGCGACCAGGTTCAGCAAGTTCGGTACCTCGGTGTGAA
>PTLJ01000123.1 GCA_002938045.1 Alphaproteobacteria bacterium MarineAlpha3_Bin4 | reverse complement strand
GTCGGCCGTTGCTTTGGGAACCCCGGTGGCGATGCCCTGACCGCGCCCCGTCACCCCGGCTAGGGGCGTGGCGCCGCTGGCAGCGGGCGGTGCTCCCTGCGGCTGCAACAAGGTCGTCGGCAAAGACGGGGGAGCGAGCACTGCGGCCGTTCGGATCAGTGGCTGAAGTGTCGTTGATAGAGATCCACCGAGCGTTGCCTGGGAGGTCCCGGTGGCGATGCCCTGACCGCGCCCCGTCGCCCCGGCTTGGGACGTGGTCGCGCTGGTAACGGACGATGCACCCCGCGGCTGCAACAAAGTTGCCATGACAACGGTCCCGACCGACAAAGAGACCGCTGACGAAGCCGCCGGGGTAGCCGCTGATCCGCCCGTTGCGACACGTTCCGCCGGCGTTATGACACTAAGCGCATTGTCGAATAGGCTCAGCAGGCGAAAGGCGGTCTGCGGTGGTTGGCCGTTAATGGCGGCAATCAAAAACTGGGTCAAGAACCCGCGCGAGATGAGTTGAAGTTCGATCGCGGCGTCACTGGGCAGGGGTAGGGCCGTGTGCGCCACAACCAGACGGCCAAGGGCCGTCTGGAGTTCCAGTTTGCCAGTGGCGTCGAGGGAGACAATAGTGGCGTCGAGCCGAGATCCGATCGCGAGGTCGCTGACCTCCGACGGCGGGGAGCTCACCGTCAACACCAGGTGCGCCACTAGTGCCGGTGGGTTTGGCAGTGGCGGTGGTGGTGGTGTGACGCTGGACATCGGATCTGCGTCCTCTGGGATCAGCTTAGCAGTCTTTGGGCGATCTTCTCGACATCGACGGCGGCTTCCGTATTAGGAAACCTTGTTAACAGCGGTGCCTGTCTGCGGATCGTTTCCGGCACCTTGGAATCTCGCCGGATGATTCCGAGCAGCGGCGGAGAGATCTTCAGGAAACCCTGGCACGCCTTCAAGAGGGTATTGTATGTACGTTCCCCCTCGTGGGTCGAATTGACGATATTGGTTACAACCTGAACATCGATCTCCGGACGTTCCGTATGGATGACCTTGATGAAGGCATAGGCATCGGTCAGCGACGTCGGTTCATCGGTCAGCACTACGATGCAGGTGCTGGCGTTATGGACGAGTTGCCGGACCGTGCGTTCGACGCCGGCACCAAGGTCTATCAGAACGTTATCATAGCGGCTAGCAAGCAGCGCCAAGTCGTCGCTGATCCTCTGTATGCGGCTGGCGGTGACATTGGCCAGGCTACCTGATCCGGAACGCCCGGCGATCACATCGAAGCCGCCGTCCGCGTATTTGATCACCACTTGGTTGAGTGTCAATCGGCCGGTAATGACGCTTGATAGATCCTGCTGCGGCATTAATCCGAGCTGAATATCCAGATTGGCGAGGCCGAGATCGCCATCGAACAGCAGAGTCTGATAGCCCCGATTGGCTAGTGCGTGGGCCAGGGTAATAGAGAACCAAGTTTTCCCGACGCCGCCCTTCCCCGACGCGATGGCCAGAATATTGCGGCTCTTTGCGCGCTGTGAGGGAGACGGCACAAGAGAGGGGTCTAGCATCATATTGCGGCCTCGGTTCTTAAAACGATATCTTTTGTATCCGTCGTGTATGGCATGATCAAGCGGACGAGAGAAACCGGCTTTATCTGACCCAGCACGTTCGTCACGTGCAGCGTGATACTGATATCGACGAACGTTAGCAAGGTGCCATCGGCGGCAGCAATCAGGCCCCCGAGCCTGTGCGCTATGTCGAGCTGGATGACGATGAGATGCCGCGAGCCGATACCTGTGATATTACGCGCCGTGTCTGCCGCTGTCACCCACATACCGCCGTCAACCGACAGGCGATGGGTCGAAACGATAATCGCAGTCTCTCCGTGGTTGCCGTGAACCAAATCCATTGCTTCAGCCGTCGCTGCCGGAGTATAGGTTTTAAGGCGCATGTGCCCCGGGTTTCTCGAGTCTTATACTTGCCCCACGGTTTTAATCTTTGCCTTGGGGTGGACTTCATTCTGCGACATGACCACGGTCATCGGCCGAAACCGCTCGACGATCGAACGGACGAACGGCCGAATGCCAGGGCTCGTCAGCAGAACCGGTGATTCGCCCATCATAGCCTGTCTTTCTAAGGTGTTGCGTAGGGCGGTGATGAATTCCTGTAGACGCGTAGGCTGCATCGATAACTGCCTGTCGTCGCCTTGGCCGATAAGACTTTCGGCGAACGCCTGTTCCCACTGCGGCGACATAGAGACAAGCGGTATGATCCCTTCGTCATTGCTGTTCATGTCGCTGATCTGGCGGGCCAGTCGGGCGCGCACGTGCTCGGTGATCATCATCACGTTGCGGGTATTGCCACAGGCCTCGGAAATGCCCTCCAGGATGGTCGGCATATCGCGGATCGAAATCCTTTCGGCCAAAAGGTTCTGCAGCACCCGTTGAACCCCGCCGAGAGAGATTTGCGCCGGGATCATATCGGCGATCAGTTTTTGGTGTTCCTTCTCCAGGTCGTCTAACAACTTCTGGGTTTCGGCGTAGGACAATAGCTCCGCCATATTAGCCTTGATCACCTCGGTAATATGGGTCGTGATTACCGTTGCCGGATCAACCACGGTAAAGCCGCGGAAAAGGGCCTCCTCTCGATTCGATTCTTCGATCCATAGGGCTGGCAACCCAAAGGTTGGCTCGACCGTCTTCTCGCCCGGAAGCGTAATATCCTCGCCGCGGGGATCCATGGACAACAGCATATTCGGTCTGAGATCGCCACGGCCGGCTTCAATTTCCTTCACCCGAATGACGTAATTGTTGGCCGGCAGTTGCATGTTGTCCTGGATGCGGACGGAGGGCATGACGAAACCGACGTCCGATGCCATCTGCCGGCGCAGCGCCTTGATCTGATCGGTCAATCGCTGGTCCTCGCGCGGTGCGCTGATCAGGGACAGCAAGCCGTAGCCCAGTTCGAGTCGTAAATAATCTATCTTGAGCGCCGTCGTTATTGGTTCCTCGGCTAGCCCCGCTGGATCGACAGTCTTCTCCTCCAGTTGGCGCAACGCCTCTTCTTCTCTCTGCTTGTTGCGGCTATACACGGCCCAGGCGGCGGTGCCGGTTGCGCTGGAAAGCAGCAGGAACGGCAGCATAGGAATACCCGGTAGCACAGACAGGGCTATCAGTAAGATTGCGACTAGGCCCAGAGCCCGCGGCTGCCTGCCTAGTTGGCCGAACAGCGCTGTATCGGTGCGTCCGGTGACGCCCGCCTTGGTCACCATCAGACCGGCCGAAGTAGAAACGATGAGGGCCGGGATCTGCGTCACCAGACCGTCACCGACGGTCAGTCGCGTGTAGGTGTCGGCGGCTTGGGCAAACGATAGGTCCTTCTGAACGACGCCGATTATCATACCGCCGATGATGTTAATGAAGGTGATCAGAATGCCGGCGATTGCGTCGCCGCGGACGAACTTGGCAGCACCGTCCATGGCGCCAAAGAAGGAGCTTTCTTCCTCAAGTTCGCGTCGCCGCGTGCGGGCTTCGTCCTCTTCGATGAGTCCAGTTGAGAGATCGGCATCGATGGCCATCTGCTTGCCCGGCATGGCATCGAGGGAAAACCGCGCTGAAACCTCGGCAATGCGTCCGGAACCCTTGGTAATAACGATGAAATTGACGATCACCAGGATTGCAAAAACGATGATCCCGATCACGAAATTGTTGCCCATGACGAAGCCACCGAAGGCCTCAATAACTTGGCCGGCGGCATCGGTACCCGTGTGTCCGTCGGCGAGGATCAGCCGCGTAGACGCAAGGTTCAGCGACAGCCGGACCATGGTCGCCAGCAGAAGCACCGTCGGAAACGTGTTGAACTGTAGCGGCCGTTCGACAAACAGCGCCGTCATCAGGATCAACACAGAAAATGTGATCGAGAACGCCAGAGAGATATCCAGCAGCGATTTCGGCATTGGCAGGATGAGGACGACCAAGATTGCGACCACGCAGAGCGCGAGAACGATGTCGCCACGGTTCTTTAAACTGCCGAAACTTTCTCGGACGTCCCACTCAACGCCCGTCTGTTGGCTTTCTGTGGTTGCTGGCGTGCCTGCCTCAGCCATGCGTAAAATCCGTCCTCGGCGGTAAATTGGCCGTCGTCTCTAGTGCCGGGCTCATGGCGCCAGCCGTTCGGCCTCTCCCGGTGACGGTACGGCGACACCCTGATCGCCGTATCGCTTCAACTTGTTACGCAACGTTCGGATCGAAATGCCAAGAATATTGGCCGCATGTGTCCGGTTGCCAAGGCAGTGCTGGAGCGTGTCGATGATCAGGTCGCGCTCGACGTCGGCGACTGTTCGCCCGATTAGGCCGGCGGTTACGCCTTCGCCGTCGTCACCGGATACGCTCGCCGTACTGCTCTCGTTGATCATCACGGCTTCGGGTCCGATTTCCTCTCCCGACGCCAGTAGGACGGCCCGATGTATAGTGTTTTCGAGCTCACGAACGTTGCCTGGCCAGGTGTGCATGCTGAGCGCTTTTTGTGTCTCCTTCCCCAAGGGCAAGGCAGATATTCCATTGGCCTCGGCGTATTTCTTGACAAAATGCTCGGCCAACACGCCGATATCGTCCGGTCGTTCGGCGAGGGCGGGAATTTTGATATTCATGACATTGAGCCGGAAAAACAAGTCCTCGCGGAAGTTACCGCGCGCGATCTCGTCCTCTATGTTGCGGTTGGACGTCGCGAGGATGCGGACGTTGACCTTGACCGGTTTGTTACTGCCGACGCGGTCGATCTCTTTCTCCTGAATTGCACGCAGTAGCGTGGCCTGCAGGCGCGGATCCATCTCGCTAATCTCGTCTAGCAGCAGCGTGCCGCCGTCGGCTTCTTCGAACTTGCCGATTCGCCGCGCAACAGCACCGGTAAAGGCGCCTTTCTCGTGGCCGAACAACTCCGATGCGAGAAGGTTCTCGGGGATCGCTGCGCAGTTGATGGCGACGAACCGCCTGCCCTTGCGCGTGGAGTGGTTGTGGATGTAGTGGGCGATAAGTTCCTTGCCGCTGCCGGACGGGCCGGTGATTAGGATACCGGCCTGGCTCGGCGCGACCTGATCCGCCAACCGCAGGACCTCGATCATGCGGGGGTCCTTATGGACGATGGCGTGGCCTTCCTCGGATACGGCCTCAAAAACGGCGGCGATCAGGTCCGTGCTCGGCGGTAGTGGCACGTACTCCTTAGCGCCGGCC
>PTLJ01000122.1 GCA_002938045.1 Alphaproteobacteria bacterium MarineAlpha3_Bin4 | reverse complement strand
TAATGGGAGCCGAAGGCGACATGATCCTGCCAGCCGTGGAAGTGGTCCTTTAAACGCATCAGCTTGGCGCGACCCGTATGGGCACGGGCGAGACGGATCGCCATCAGGTTGGCCTCGGTACCCGACGCCGTGAAACGCACCCGTTCGGCCGACGGCACTAGGCGCTTGACCAGCTGGCCCCAACGCAACTCCAGTTCATGACAGGCGGCCGGATGAGTGCCACGGGAGATCTGGCGCTCGACCGCCGCCTTTAGGGTTGGATGCGCATGGCCGAGTAGAAGCGAGCCGTGGCCGCCGAAGAAATCAATATATTCATTACCGTCGACATCCCACTTGCGCGAGCCTTCGGCCCGCTCGACATAAATCGGGTAGGGGTCGGTCTTGCGTGAATCGTGGACGATGCCGCTTGGGAACACATCTTCTGCCTCATCGAAAAGGCGTTTCGATTCCGCTGTCCGGGCACGATATTCGGCAACGATACGAGAGTTGGTCGATGAAAGGTCGTTCATTTCCCTTGTCTAGCAACGTTCGGCTGGTGGTGCCAGAGACAACCGAAAATCGACTTCTCATCCGGGATCAACGGGCACGTCTCGGCCACACAGCTTAGAACAGACCCTCGATCTGGCCTTTCTTGTTGAGATAGATGTTGTTTGCTGCCGGCATGCTCGGCAAACCCGGCATTGTCATAATATCACCGGTGACAACGACTACGAATTCAGCGCCGGCCGACAGCCTGAGTTCCCGAATTGGCACCGTGAAGCCCTTCGGTGCGCCCTTGGCGTTGGGATCCGTCGAAAAGCTGTATTGGGTCTTTGCCATGCACACCGGAAACCTCCCATAGCCACCAGCTTCAAAGTCAGCGAACTGACGTGCCACATTGGCATCGAAGGAGATATCCTTAGCGCCATAAATCTTCTGGGCGACAGTGCGGACCTTGTCTTCTAGTTTCATAGCGTCTGGATAGAGCGGTTTGAACTTGCTTTTTCCCGACTCGACCACCTTGACGACTTGACGGGCCAATTCTTCCGTGCCAGCGCCACCGTCGGCCCAATGGCTGCAGATTACTGCCTCAGCACCTAGTTTCTTGGCCAGTACCTTGATAGCATTAAGCTCTTTCCTGGTGTCGGTGATAAAACTGTTGATTGCAACCAGCGGGATGACGCCAAAAGATTTGATGTTTTTGATATGCCGGCCCAGATTCTCGCAACCCTTTTTAACGGCAGCTACGTTCTCACGGTCGAGATCGCTCTTTCCAACGCCGCCATGCATCTTAAGCGCTCGGACCGTGGCGACAATGACCACGGCAGATGGTTTTAGGTTGGCTTTTCGGCATTTGATGTCGAAGAACTTCTCGGCACCCAAGTCAGCACCGAAGCCAGCCTCCGTGATGACGTAGTCCGCCAACTTGAGGGCAGTTTTAGTTGCTACCACCGAGTTACAACCGTGTGCGATATTCGCGAACGGACCACCGTGAATGAAGGCTGGGTTGTTCTCGAGCGTCTGCACTAGGTTCGGCATCAAGGCGTCCTTGAGGAGCACGGCCATCGGCCCGTGGCCCTTCAGTTGTTTAGCCACAACCGGTTTTCGGTCGCGAGTGAAGCCAACCACGATATTGCCAATCCGCTTGGTCAGGTCGTCGAGATCGGTAGCGAGGCAGAAGATGGCCATGATCTCGGATGCCACGGTGATGTCGAAGCCGTCCTCACGTGGGAAGCCGTTGGCAATGCCGCCCAAGTTGCAGGTGATCTGCCGGAGTGCCCGGTCATTCATATCGACGACCCGTTTCCAGCCGACGCGGCGTGCATCGATGCCGAGCTTGTTACCCCAATAAAAATGGTTGTCAATCAGGGCGCTGAGAAGGTTGTGCGCAACGCCGATGGCGTGGAAGTCGCCAGTGAAATGCAGGTTGATATCCTCCATTGGCACGACTTGGGCATAGCCACCGCCGGCGGCGCCGCCTTTCATGCCGAAACACGGACCGAGAGACGGTTCGCGCAGGCACACGACCACCTTCTTGCCGATGCGGTTGAGACCATCAGTGAGGCCGACCGAGGTAGTTGTTTTTCCCTCGCCCGCCGGTGTCGGCGTAATCGCCGTGACTAGGATAAGCTTGCCGTCGCGTTTGTTCTTCAGCGAATTTATAAACTCGTAAGACACCTTGGCCTTGGTTGGTCCATAGTGAAGTAACGCATCAGCGGGGATACCAATTCTCTCTCCGATCTCGTTAATCGGCTGCATGGTCGCTTCGCGGGCAATCTCGATATCGCTCTTGGGCATGGTCTCCCCCTTATCTGACGATTTTCCTTGATTGAATCCACGCCCCGTCGTGGAGGCTAGAAGCAGAGAAAATACTGTCTAGCCGGTGCCGGTGGTTGGCTGTCACCGGCGCTTTATCCTCCAAGCACGACACCGGCGACGAGGCTGCTGGCAGCGATGAATTCGGCTGACGGGATTTTCTTATTGTCATGCGGCCGGACACGCTTGATCAAGATACCGCCGGCGTCGGCGGCAACCGTGAAGTCATCATCGGAGACTTTAACCACCTCGCCCGGCGCACCAGAGGCATCGACTGGCACGCAATCAAAAATATTGAGCTCGTTGCCTCCGTGGGTCGTCCACGCGCCCGGTTGCGGGTTGGTGCCGCGGATCAGGTTGTAGACCTCGGCCGCCGGCTTCGACCAGTCGATCTCAGCGGCGGGCTTATTGCACCAGGATTCGTAAGTGGCTTGCAATTCGTCCTGCTTGATGCGCGGCGGATCCCCTGCGCGAACCAGATCGATAGCTTCGACAACAGCTTCCAAACCTAATGGGAAGATTTTGTTGAAATAGACGCTGCCGAGCGTGTCGTCGGGGCCAATGTCGACTTCTTTCTGCAACAGGACATCTCCTTCGTCGAAGCCGTCGTCGGGCCAGAAGATTGTAAGCCCGGTCTTGGTCGCGCCGCCGATGATTGGCCAGTTGATAGAACTCGGCCCGCGGTGCTTGGGCAGCAGAGACGGATGGAAACAGATCGAGCCGTGGTTCGGAATGTCGCGTGCCTCTTCAGGTACGAATATGGTCATATAAACCATAACGCAGAGATCGGCATGGAGTGCCCGCATCTCATCGAGCGCCTCGGCGTTCTTATAATTGGGGGGCTGGACTAGTTTGAGCCCATTCTCGAGTGCAAACTCCTTGATCGGATCGATGGACATATCCTCCTTGTCTGGCGCGCAATAAACGGCGACGACCTGGTCAAGACCACGTTCAAGGATCGCCTTCAGGCAGGCCTTTCCGAATGCCTGTTGGCCATTAACTATGATCTTCATGTCTCCTTTTCCTCTATCAATGCGCCAGGGCTAAACCGCCCCTTCCTCCTTGGCTGCTGTGATCTCGTCCTCGCTCATGCCGATCTCGCTTAGAACCTCGTCGGTATGCTCGCCTAATAGCGGCGAATGCTGGACGTTGCTCGGGCTGTCTGAGAGCTTGACCGGATTGCCGATGGTCAAGTACTTGCCGCGTTCCGGGTGGTCGACCTCGACGATGGTACCGGTCTCGCGCAAGCTTGGTTCCTCGGCGAGTTCCTTCATGCTAAGGATCGGGCCACACGGAATGTTGAGCGGATTAAGGATGTCCATGACCTCAAATTTGTCTTTGGTCATGGTCCATTCCTCGATTAGGGCGAAGGCCTGTTCCAGCTTTGGAAGCCGCGCCTCTGGCGTTGCCCATTCGGGGTCCTCGATCAGGTCCTCGCGACCGAGAACCTGACACCACTGATTCCACACAGCAGCCTGAATAATGACATAGACATAGGCGTCGGGATCGGTTTCCCACCCTTTGCACTTGACTATCCAGCCGGGCTGGCCGCCACCAGACGCATTGCCGGAGCGTGGCGTCGCGTCGCCGAATTTTCCGTTGGGATATTGCGGATACTCCTTCAACGGTCCGTGCGCCAGCCGTTGCTGGTCGCGCAGTTTGACGCGGCAGAGATTGAGAACGCCGTCCTGCATGGCGCATTCTACACGTTGACCCCTGCCCGACGATTCTCTTTGGTAAAGGGCGGTAACGATGCCAAGCGCCAGGTTTAGGCCGGTCCCGGAATCGCCGATCTGAGCGGCGCTAACCAGCGGCGGCCCGTCGTCGAAGCCAGTGGTACTGGCGGCACCGCCGACACACTGGGCGACGTTCTCATAGACCTTGCAGTCCTGATAGGGGCCGGGACCGAAACCCTTGACCGAAGCATAGATCATTCGCGGGTTGATCACCTGGATCTTATCCCAAGAGAACCCCATACGATCAAGGGCACCAGGGGCGAAGTTCTCGACCATTACGTCACAGTACTCGATCAGCTTTGTGAAGACCTCCTTGCCCTTTTCGGACTTGGTGTTGAGCGTAACGCTGCGCTTGTTGTGGTTGAGCATAGTGAAATAGAGGCTGTCGGCATCGGGGATATCACGCAGCTGGCTGCGCGTCGCATCGCCGACGCCCGGTCGCTCGATCTTGATCACGTCTGCCCCAAACCACGCGAGCAACTGAGTACAGGTCGGGCCTGATTGAACGTGAGTCATATCCAGAATGCGAACGCCTTCCAGAGCCTTATTCATATTCACCTCGTCGAATTTAGAAGCTGTACCCTTCTTGCTTGCAGCTGGAGATGCTGCGTCCCCGGGTGGCGGATAGGCTATTTGTACATGGTCTGAGCCTTGGTCCCGGGTGCGTACTCGTCGGGATCAACCCAGACGTTGATAACCGCCGACTTTCCGTCACGCTGAACGGCTTCGCGGGCACGTCTGAGCGACGGACCGATCTCGTTCGGGTCGCGGACCTCCTCACCATAACCGTCAAGCATCTGGGCAAAGGTGCCAAATGGCACATCGCCGAGCTTGTTACCTATGTTGCCCCGCTGCTCGCCGTACTTGGCGATCTGACCGTAGCGGATCTGGTTCATGTGCGAATTGTTGCCGACGACGGCGATGTAGGGAGCGCCAAATCGGTTTGCCGTCTCCATGTCGAAAGCCGTCATACCAAACGAGCCATCGCCATAGAGGCAGACAGTCTCCTTATCCGGGTGTGCCAGTCCGGCGGCGATGGCGAACCCAGTGCCGACACCGAGCGAGCCCAAAGCACCCGGGTCCATCCAGTTGCCGGGACCGCGCGGCTGCACCGCCTGCGCCGAGATGGTGACGATGTCTCCACCGTCGCCGATATAGATGGTGTCCTCGGTCAGAAACTCGTTAATCTCCCAG
>PTLJ01000121.1 GCA_002938045.1 Alphaproteobacteria bacterium MarineAlpha3_Bin4 | reverse complement strand
CGGGGAACATCCGGCAGCGCCGGTCTTCGTCGATGGCGAGAAAACGGTGACACTGCGCGGTGCCAACATCGCCGACAAATTCCAGAAGATTGTTGACGACTACGTCTCCATCCGCTACCGCCGCCGCGATGGCTCGGGCAAATCCAGCGGTGGCGAGGCGCCACCGACCGCAGCACAATAACGGTTCGTTCCCGCCATGTTCAAATTGCAGACCGTGCGCGGCACCCATGACATTCTGCCACACGAAAGCCGCCGCCATCGCCTGGTGACAGAAACCGCTTTCGAATTCGCCCGGCGTTACGGTTACGACGAAATCTCGACGCCGATCTTCGAGATGACTGAGGTCTTCATCCGCACTCTCGGCGAGACGTCGGACATCGTCACCAAGGAGATGTACACCTTCGACGACCGCAGCGGAGATAGCATCACGCTCAGGCCCGAATTCACCGCTGGCGTCGCGCGAGCCTTCATCTCTGGCGGCCTCGCCCATTGCCTGCCGCTAAAGGTGTTCTGCCGTGGACCGATGTTCCGTTATGAGCGCCCGCAGAAGGGGCGCTTGCGCCAATTCCATCAGATCGACGTCGAAATCCTCGGCGTCGCCGAACCGCTCGCCGACATCGAGATTATTGCCATCGGTTCCGACATCCTTGATGCCCTAGGCCTGAGCGAGAAGGTAACGCTTGAGATCAACACTCTTGGTGATGGCAAAAGCCGCGCTAACTACCGTGCCAAGCTAGTCGAGTATTTCAACGATTACCGCGACAAGCTATCAGACGATAGCTTGGTACGGCTCGAACGCAACCCGCTCCGTATTCTCGATTCCAAGGACAAGGGCGACCGCGACTTGGTCGCTGAGGCGCCGTTGCTCAGCGACAGCCTCAACATGCGGTCGCAGGAGTTCTTCGGTGCGGTGACAGCGGGTCTTGACGCGCTCAGCATTGACTACACCCTGTCGCCGCGCTTGGTACGCGGCCTCGACTACTACTGCCACGTTGCTTTCGAGTTCTTAACCGAGACCCTGGGCTCGCAGGGTGCGGTCATCGCCGGCGGCCGCTACGACAGTCTGATCGAGACGATGGGCGGGCCACCGACGCCGGGGACCGGCTGGGCGGCGGGCGTCGAGCGGTTGGCGATGATGGTCAACGACGTGCCGGTGCCGGTGCGCCCAGTCTGCGTAGTGCCAATCGGAGACGCAGCCGGCGACGAAGCGCTCCGAGTCACCCATCGGCTGCGCCGCTGCGGGTTCACGGTCGAACTCGGCTATTCAGGCAACGTCAAGAAACGTTTGAACCGGGCCAACAAGATTAATGCGTCGGCCGCTATCTTCCTCGGCGAAGATGAACTGGCCAAGGGAGTTGCGACAATCCGGGACATGGGGTCTGGCGAGCAGACGGAAGCCCCGTTGGCATCCTTGGAAGAACATCTCACCCGCTACCGTTAGCGCAGTGCGATGGCTGAAACCCCAAAACCAGATCGCTGGCCGCTGGTCGTCGGCGTTAACCACTGCTCAAGCTCGATGGTGCTACGGGACAGGCTGTTCATGGAGGACGCCGAGGTGCCCGCCTTCCTCGAGTGCCTGCGCGAGGCGGCACTAGCCGAGGCCGGCGATGATGCTGAGAAAGCGAACCGGCTGTTGATCTGTCGTCTATTGCAACGGCCGTCGGAAGTGTTGCGCCGGACGGCGGCCGATGATGCAGAGACACTGGCTGCCACCGAGCGTCTTGTGCGCGAACTGTGCGGCCTCGATTACGCGGGCGGCGACAGCGACAAAATGAAGGAGACTGAGGCGTGAGCCTGGAAAAAAACCTGGACCGGGTTCTCGCCCGCTACGATGAACTCGTTAAGCTGATGGCGGCCAAGGTGATGCCGCCATCGGAGGAGTTCGCGCGGATGTCGAAGGAGTGCGCCGACCTGATGCCGAAGATTGAGGCAATCAATTTGCTCCTTGACGCGCGGTCCGAGATGGCAGACCTGGCGGACCTGATCGCGGACACTGATGGGGAGCCGGAGATGCGCGAGCTCGCAGAGGCCGAATTCGCGGAACTGAAGGAAAGGGTGTCTAAGCTCGAATGCCGCGTGCAACTTCTGCTGCTGCCTAAAGACGAAGCCGATACCAAGAACGCGATCCTCGAGATCCGCGCCGGCACAGGCGGCGACGAGGCGGCGTTGTTTGCGGCCGACTTGTTCCGCATGTACCGGCGCTACGCCGAGCGACGGGGTTGGAAGTTCGAACTCCTAAACGTCAACGAAATCGGTATTGGCGGTTACAAGGAGGCGATCGTATCGATCAACGGTAGCGACGTCTTCGCCCGTCTCAAGTTCGAATCCGGCGTGCACAGGGTGCAGCGCGTGCCGGTCACCGAATCGGGCGGCCGAATCCATACTTCTGCGGCGACGGTCGCCGTCATGCCGGAGGCTGAGGAGGTCGACGTCCAGATTGACGACAAGGATCTGCGCATCGATGTCTTTCGTGCCAGCGGCCCTGGCGGCCAGTCGGTTAACACTACCGACTCCGCCGTCCGCATTATGCATCTGCCGACTGGTATCATGGTCTCCCAGCAGGATGAGAAATCGCAGCACAAGAATCGGGCCAAGGCGATGCGGGTGTTGCGTGCTAGGCTTTACGACGCCGAGCGCCAGGCCCTCGATGCCGAGCGTGCCGAGACACGAAAGAGCCAGATCGGTTGGGGTGACCGTTCGGAGCGATTCCGCACCTACAATTTTCCAGAACGCCGGGTCACCGACCACCGCATTAACCTTACCTTGTATCAACTAGACAAGATGCTTGACGGCGATCTCGACCAGTTGATCGACGCGCTGATCATCGAGGACGAAGCGCACCGGCTAGCGGAGATGGCATGACCCCCGTCGCTGAGCGCCGTCGCCCTCAGGATTCTCCTGGTTCCGCCGGCGCTGCCGTCAACGCCGCAATCGACGAGTTTGAACGGGCCGGTATCGAAACAGCGCGTCTTGACGCTCGAGTGCTGGCCGCCCACGCGCTCGGAATCGAACCGGCAGCCGTGTTCGACCGCTTTGAGACGTTGCTCAATCGGTCAGAGAGCGAGCGTTTAGCCGCAATGGTGCGACGGCGCAAGGCGCGCGAGCCGGTAGCGCGGATAGTCGGCGAACGGGAATTTTGGAGCCTGTCCTTGCGCATCAGCGCTGATACTCTGGTGCCGCGGCCAGAATCGGAGACCTTGGTCGAGGCTGTTCTGCAGCTTACGGATGATCGCCAAGCACCGCTTCGCGTCCTCGATCTCGGCACCGGCAGTGGCTGTCTGTTACTGGCGCTGATGAGCGAACTGCTTGAAGCACGCGGCATCGGTGTCGACGTTTGCGAACGCGTACTCGCCGTTGCTGAAGGCAACGCGGAGCGCCTGGGTTTCTCGGCGCGGACGGAATTTCAGACCGGTGATTGGGGCAGCGGACTGTTACCGGCGCTTAAGTGTGGTTTCGATATTATCGTCAGCAACCCGCCCTATATTGCTAGCGGCGAGATCGACGATCTGGCGCCCGAGGTAGCCCTGTTCGACCCGCGCCGGGCGCTCGACGGCGGCACTGACGGACTCAACTGCCACAACGTGTTGGCGGCGCAGATTCCACTATTGCTGGCTACGGACGGGCTAGCGGCGCTTGAGATCGGCACCGGCCAGGAAATCGCGGTGGCCCGGCTCGTTCATGAGAGTGGCCTGCAAGTCATTGATATCAAGGGCGATCTGGCCGGCATTCCCCGTTGTGTAACTGCCCGACATGTGGCGTAATGTTTAGTTATAAAAAAACTGTTGGATTGACGGTGCATCCCCATTAACGTGACCTTGCGAGTGGCCCGAGGGGGCTACTGGGTTCCTGGCTTGTAGAAGCCACGAGGGAATCCGCCATTTCCCCATGCTGATGCTGGAACCCCATAAAGTTCTATGGGGCCAGCAGAATCGGTAGCAATGGCCCGGGTGTGTTCGACCGGAAGCGGTCTTGGGGATGGGCGATCAGCAGGACAAGCGTGATAATGATGAAACAAGGTTCAAGCAACAAAAGGTCACGTTCACGTGGCAATGGAAAGCGCTACCATGGCCAGCGCGGGCGTTACGAAAGCAACGGTCCCGAGGTCAAAGTTCGTGGTACCCCGCAACAGATCCTGGAGAAATACTTAGCCCTCGGCCGTGACGCGACAGCGTCCGGCGACCGCATCACCGCCGAAGGGTATTTCCAGTTTGCCGAGCACTATTACCGCATCGTCAATGCCGAAGGCGACAACGGTGCGGGCGGGCAGAGCTGGCGCGAGCGAAAGAAGGTCCAGGGTTCTCAGCCGGCTGCGCAAAAGGAAGCTGACACCGCGGCAGAGGGCAAACCGGCCCATGATGCAGCCACTGACGGCGAGGTCGAGGTTGTGGGCAAAACTGTTCCGATCGTGGAGTCCGAAAACGGCGTTGCTGCTGATACCGCCCCGGCCGTCGATGCAGACCTCAAGCAGGTGCAAAGCTAGTTCATTTTCGAGTCTTCGAGAGTGGCGAAAACCGGCTAGTCCGGCGCCACGACGTGATCGCCGGCGGCGATCGTCCCGGCACTAGTCACCTTGGCATAGATGCCACAGTCGATATGCCCGTATCCCCGCTGCAGAGCCTGCGGGATGTTGAGGTCACGCCCGGCCGTTTCCGGATTGACGTTCGTCGCCGCACACCGCTCGATGCGCTTGACGACGCTGAAGCGTACCCCGCCGACTGCAATTTCCCGCTTGACCCAGCCAAATTCCACCCACGGCGCTTCGGCTTCGAAATAGATGTTTCCCCGGAACCTCAAGGGATCGACCGGTCCACCAACGACGCGTTCCATGTCCCTGACCGAGGCCAAGTTGATCAATGAGATGACGGCCGAGCGGGAATCCGAGAGCACGCGTTCCGATGAGCCCTCGACGACGCGAGGCCAGCCGCGCGCTTCGGCGCCCATGTAGGCAGCGAAAAACTCCTCGATCATCGAACGGCCGACCCGGTCGGTGAGCTTTCCGCGCACCACCTGTTTGCCGCCCCTAAAAATGCTCAACGACTCCGTCTCGTTGTCAAACCGGGTCTCCAGCGTCGCCAGTTTTTCGTTGCGCATCAGCATCAGGAAACTGGTCTTCGGCAGCCATTCACTCTTCGCTTGGTCATAGGGCGTCGAACCGAGCGCGAGCGCAAAGCGGCGGTCGTTGGGCAGCGCCTGGCCCTCGGCCAGGGCAACGCTGTCTAGAGCCTC
>PTLJ01000120.1 GCA_002938045.1 Alphaproteobacteria bacterium MarineAlpha3_Bin4 | reverse complement strand
GAGGCGCCTCCGCATCTTCCAATAGTTTGTGATTTGGCCGTTATGGACGATAGCCACATCGGAAAAGCCGGTCGCCCAGAAGGGATGCGCCGCCTCCGGTTTTACTTCCGATTCAGTTGCCAGCCTGACATGTCCAATCCCATGCGATCCTCTGAATGTATCGACCCCGTAGGTGTCATCCACATCGTGAGCACTGCCGACGTCCTTTACAATATCGAGACTGTTTCCGATCGAGATAACCTTAGCGGCGTGCTCCATAGCATAAGCGAATCGCTGGACATCACCCGAGAATTTAACGATCACCTTGTAAGTCGTGCCAACAGATTCTTCGCCTAGAACCTCAGCCTGGAATTCCTGCAGCTTTTCCTTGATTTCCGAGATCGCCGCCGTGGCCTCATTTCCGGCGCCAACGAAGAAACGCAAGCGCAATTGGTTGTCTTTTGGCTCGTGATAGAGGGCGAAGCCTGTCGAATCCGGCCCGCGATGCTGACATCCGTCGAGCATGCTGATAAGGGCCTCCCCGACATCCTGGTCCGCGTTGCTGCCTTTATATAGAATACCTGCAATTCCACACATCGTTGCCAGATTCCCGCTAAATTTTCTGTCCCCAGCACTCTACAAGAGGGCATTCGCAGAATCAAACACCGGTAAATAATATTTCCTGATAGGAATGTTAGACTTTTCGGGATCAATCGTCGCGGGGCCGCGGATAAGAAATAACAGAAATGAAACGGATTGGCAGCTTCCGGAGTTCTTCGGGACCATGCGGCACGTCGGCATCGAAATAAAGTGAATCTCCGGGCGAAAGAACATAGGTTCGCCCACTGTGGTGGTAACCGACCTCTCCTTCAAGCATGTAAAGGAACTCGGTACCCGCATGTTGAAACAATGGAAAAACGTCCGATTCCTCGGTCAGGGTAATCAGGTAGGGTTCGACCACGACACGCCCGTCGGTCGTATGCCCTAATAGTTCGTACTGGTGACCTGCCCGCGTACCGCGCCGCTCAATCGTTAAACCTTGTCCTGCCTTCACATATGTTGCATCACGACTTTCCTCGAACCGGCGAAAGAAAGCGGTTACAGGGACATGGAGTGCGTGAGACAGCGCTTGCAGGGTACTCAACGATGGCGACGTATTTCCGTTTTCGATCTTTGATAGCATGCCTGCCGAGACACCTGCGCGCTTCGCCAGGTCGGCGACCGTCATATTCTGCTTGTGTCGGAACTCGCGAATTTCGTTGCCGATAGCGACTCCGAGCTTGTTGTCCCTGGCGCCGGATAACGCATGAGGATCTTGGAATTTCAGGGTCTCTTTGCTAGCCATAGCTTTACCTTGATGACCATTAATCGCTCCATCAAGCCATCAATTGCTCGACAGAGCGAGCGGCATGCCATCATCCCATCGTCAGGGTTTGGCACCACCCCGAAAAGCTTTGATTGCCGTAATCAAATCCGTGATCGACTTATCCACGGCGTTATTGGGAATAAACAGTCGATCCTTTTTAATCAGTGTATTGCCAAGAATTCCTCGGCGGGACTCGTCGTCGAGGCTCGCAAAGAAAACCTGTGCATCATTCAGATCTATACGTAGCAGCGGTCGAAGACGAATCCCGTCTGAATAAACGTTAGCCACATGACCCCACGGCACTACAGGCAGTTGCCAGTCGCGGTACCAAATACCCTCGTTATCGATGGTCATCGCGACGCCACCCGTCCAAAAGCCACGTGAGACGTATAGGACCCCGGCCGCGACCGCAAAACAAACAGTGCCGACCCATCCGCTATCCTGAATATGAGCATCGCCGAAGGAAACGGCTAATATACCTATGACCATAAGTAAGGCAGAAATTATTATGCCGTGTAAGCACCGCCCCCTTGAGACTTTGAATTCCAGGCGTTTTTCTCCGTCTTCTTTCATCTGATATACGTGACCCAAATATCGACTAATGGGTACATTTCCGCTCGTTTTAAACTACGAAAAAGGGGCACCGGAAAGTCCCGATGCCCCCATTACGCAATGCTCTCGACCAACTACTGATGGTCATCGATGGCAGAATTTATAGTTTCTTTGCCTCCATATTTCCGGAGATTTTCGTCGTAGGTCGAGTTCTCATGCTTGACTTGCCAAACATGCCAGGCCAACCAGGCGATAATCCCAACCGAAGCCATCGCGACTTCGGATCCGACCCACGGATAGATAACCGTGACATTCGCCAAGTCGACGGCCCAAGTATCGATAGGTGTCGTTGACATAATTTATCTCCTTTATCTTGTATCCGTAGCTCATCCCGTCGCAGAGACAGAACGAACGTCCGCGAGGACATCCTGACGCGCGGCTTCGGCTTCACGATTGTCGTGGAAATCCAGGCCAAGCAACTCGACTTCCCTCGGAATACGAAGGAGGTCTGCCGACGCGAGGATCTTGGCAATAATCCAAGCCGGGATGAAACCAAGCACCCAAAACATAATAATGGCACCGATAAATTGGCCAACCGGATTGATCGCGGCAAAACCATCGTACGGCGAGGACGGGTGCCCCCAAAGCACAAAGCCAGCAATGACAACGCCGATGAAGCCTGCATACCCATGCACTGCCACGGCGCCGACGGCATCATCGATCTTGAATTTTGCCTCGACCCAGTAATGCAATTTGTACATCAGGTAGGTTCCGATGCCACCAATGAACAACGCCTGAATAGGATGATAGAGGTCGTTGCCAGCGGACGCCGTGATGATACCCGCCAGGCCACCAGAATAGGTCCAGAAGGCATCACCCTTACTGACCATGTATCCGACCATCATGCCGCCAGCCAGCGACATGAGGAAGTTCATAGTGATAGCGCTGAGCGTAGTCGGCGTCATGTAAATCGTGGTTGCCGTTTGGGTGGCTCCTGTGATTTGGCCATCGATGAAGCCTGTCGTCGCAAGGGGAACATTACAGGCAACGTAGAAGCCCCAGAAACCCGTATAGATTAAGAACAGGCCAATACATACCAACCACGGGTTGTGTGGCAGGATATCGCGTGGCGTACCGTCCGCGGCAAATTTGCCGAGACGTGGGCCAAGCACCACCAATATACCGAGCGCGCAACCGCCGGCGATGGCGTGAATGACTCCGGAGGCATAGGCATCGTGATAGCCGAGAAGCTGAACCATCCAGCCGCTGAAATGCCAGCCCCAGGCCGCGTCGATCGACCACGTGACCGAACCGATCAGAATGGCGAATATCCAAAACGCGAAGGACCGAATACGCTCGATAACAGCACCGGAAACAATCGATGCTGCCGTCCAGGCAAACAGCAGGAAAGCCGCCCAGAAAACTCCGCTGATACGGTCGTCCAGACGTGGACCCATGCTCTCGCCCCACGGCGTGTAAGCTGCCGCAAAGGAGGGATCCGGATGGCCAAGAGGGCCAGTGATTCCGGGACCGCCCGGAAACGCCCAATAAATCCACCACCCAAAGAAGAACCATGTGACCGTGACCAATGGGATCAGCATGGAGTTCTTCATCAGGGTATGCATGTGGTTCCGTCTCCGGCTGGCTCCCACTTCGTACATGCAGAAGCCAACATGGATCAGGAACATCAACGCAACAGTAATAAAGTAGTAAAACTCAGTGAATACTGTTGTAATCGCAGCAACATCCGTATCCATCGTTTACCCCTCTGTTATCAGGTTTCAATCGTGTTTTATTCACCAACCACGGTGCAAAAGAATGATTGTTATTATCCGTGTCTTAACCGACACGTTCTCCTGCGGGCAGAAGCATCCGCCCGTTGAATTCAACATTTGCCAATGTATTGAAGAGAACGTCGCCAGTGCCGCATGGGAGCCGCACGGGAAACGGACCCGGGGTTGGTGGTGGTGATTTCAAGTACCCAAGCCCCCAAAATCGTTATTCCCCCACCATGACCGATTCCGATCCCCAGGCTACCGTCCGGCATGGTGGGACGAGGTTCGAATACACACAAAGCTACACAGATTTTTTATCTCAAACAATATTTTTACCTTAAATTATAACCTCAAGTTGCTCCCGACGCCGCTAACGGATTGATAACTCACTCGATTGCGGCACCAAGAAGATCGCGTCGCGCCTTCTCCAAATGTTCGGATATAATTCGAACAGCGGTTTCCGCGTCCCGGTTGCGAATCGCTAAGGCCAATTTCCGGTGCTGGGTATTGTATTCGGCGATTCGGGTTTCGGTTAGAATCTTGTCACGCGAGCCGTGCCATTGTTCGTGCCCGCGAACGTCATTGAGATGCCGGTAGAGCCAGATCATCAATGGGTTCTGCGTGCATTCCGCAAGCCCGAGATGGAACGCCTCGTCGGCTCGCGAGAAACTCTCGGCGTCTGTCGCACCCTCAACTTCGGAAAGCGCGGCATCTATGTGCTCAAGGTCGTGGGCTTTGGCGTTGGCGACGGCCAGACGGATCATCTGCGGTTCGACCGCGACCCGAACTTCGATCAGTTCGAGAGGACTGGTTGCCGCCGCCACGTCGTCGCTTTCCTCGTCAACGCTGTAGCTGACATAAGTTCCGCTGCCGACGCGGCGGTCGACCAACTTAATTTCTTCAAGCTGCCGCAGGGCTTCGCGGAGGGTGCTGCGCGCGGCCCCGAAATGAACTGCGAGGGCGCGTTCGGGCGGAAGTCTTTCGCCGAACACGTAATCACCCCCAAGGATCTGGCGCCGCAGCTCGACAGCGATATTCGCCGATCCGCCACTGTGTGACGCAGGCTGACCTGCTGATACCTCTCTCTCGAACGGGCCCGGTTCCTCGGATCTCACGCGATTGCTACCGTTGTTTCAAAAAATGGTTTAAAATTGGCTCAGATTATGCTCAGAATGCCGATGGTTTAGTCAAAGGGTTTCCTCTATTAGTTCCCAAAAACTAAGCAAGTCCCTAATTGATCATCGAGACAGCACACAATTTAATGGTATGAGATTGGTTTAAGAGTTTTGATTGCCATAGACCTCTAGACGTCCGAAAACACAACCAAATGACAAGCGGGGAGTGAGATGGATATTGAAGCCTATGTAAACGCCAAGGGTCGTGACGATCTGGTCAAGCAGGTTCGCGACAAAATCAACGAACTTGGAATTCACTACATCTATTATCAGTTCATTTCGGTGACAGGGCGAATTGTCGGTAAGGGGATCCCCGCCGACCACTGGGAGACGATCGCCGAGCGCGGCTTTCAACTCGTCTATGGCTCCACGGCGAACCTCTATGTGGATCGCCACGGCGAGTACATCGGTTACGGCCCCGAGTCTTGGGAGCTGATC
>PTLJ01000012.1 GCA_002938045.1 Alphaproteobacteria bacterium MarineAlpha3_Bin4 | reverse complement strand
CTCAGCCGTTCGACGACGTCCCAGAAGGCCAGGCCGCTCTCTTCGAAATACGCGGCCCAGATGCTCACGCGCCAGGCGTCGGGATCGTCGTTGGGCATGCAGTTGCCCGTCCCGAATTCGCCAAAGAGATTCGGCCGGTCAAGCCCGCCGGCACGCGACCGGCCATCGCTATCTCAAGCGAGTGCTGCTCGTCGGTGAGATGGAACGTCATTTTAGCGGTCCTGCCCAACAGGCGCTTGATCCGTTCCGGGTCGTCAACGCCCGGCAACTGGACCAGAATGCGGTCTTCTCCTTGACGCTGAATTGTCGGTTCGCGGGTGCCGGTCTCGTCGACGCGGCGGCGCACGATCTCGATCGACTGCTGGATCGCCGAGTTGCGCCGGTCGGAGATGGCACGATCGGTCAGATCAATTCGGACCTGCCCGCTATCGCTCAGCGAGGTCAACGCGGTCTGGTCAATCCGACGCAGAAGATTGCGGGCGTCCTCGGCCTTTTCCTTATCGCGGATGGTCACGCGCACGGCATGGCCCTCGACGCCGAGGCCGCGGTATCGGATGCGCGCACGCCTCAGTTCGACGCGGACGGAATCGACGAGTCCTTCCAGTTGTTCGCGAATAACGTTGTCAATATCGACCTCGAGCAGCAGATGCGAGCCGCCTTGCAGGTCGAGCCCGAGGCTGACCTGCTTGTGCGGCAGCCAATCCGGCAACGTTTCGGCGTCCTTGGCGGTGATAAAATTAGGCGCGGCGAAGACGAGCCCCAGCGAACAGACTGCCAGGATCAACACCACTTTCCATTTGGCGAAGTACACCATGATCAGAACTTTTGCGCTGGACCGTCGTTAGCTCTTTCCCCCGATCAGCTTCTTAAGCCCTGACAACGGGCCCTGCTGGCTGCTGGAATCGTTGCTAGCGTCCTTCGACTTGTCGACTGCTTTGACCGGCTCCATCTTCGACAGTACCTCGTGGATTAAATGGCGGCGAACGCGGACTTTGATGTCTTTAGTAATCTCGACGGTGACCTCATTATCGTCGTTGACCTTGGTCACAATGCCCATGATTCCACCGCCTGTGACGACCTTGTCACCACGCCGGATCGCGCTGAGCATCTCTTTGTGTTGCTTCACCTTCTTCTGTTGCGGACGAATCAATAAGAAGTAGAAGACGACGAAAATCAGGACGAGCGGCAACAACGCCTCGAGGCCACTCCCGCCGCCGCCACCGGCGGCCTGTGCAAAGGCTGGCGATATCAACATTCAAAGCTCCATAAACAGCGGGCACGGGGACCCGGCGGAAAATCTGCGGGACTATACCGGTAAGACCCAAACTTGCAAACGTAAAGGGCCCCCGCTGTCGCTCGAACACACTGATTTGACAGGAATTGACGCCCCGGCCGCCGAAGTCTAGTGTCCGGACTTATGAACGACGCCAACCTGGGACCGACGCTGGGCCGTATTGCCGAAGCGCTGGAGCGTCTGTCGCCGACGAAATCCACCGACACCGACCTCAAGGCCGCCGACGCCTTCGTTTGGCATGCCGAGAGCGGGCGACTGGACCCGGCGCTTAAGGTCAACCGACTCGATCTCCAATTGCTCAAGGGCATCGATCGACAGACCGACGTCTTGCTCGAAAACACCGTGCGTTTCGCCAACGGCCTGCCAGCCAACAACGCGCTTTTGTGGGGCGCGCGCGGCACCGGCAAGAGCTCACTGGTCAAGGCGGTGCACGGTAAGATCAACGCCGACAAGGCGGGTGCCCTGGCCTTGGTCGAAATCCACCGCGAGGACATCCGTTCTTTGTCCAAGCTGCTGGCCATGCTCCGAGGAGTGGAACGGCGCTGTCTGCTGTTCTGTGATGATCTCTCGTTCGATACCCAGGACGACACCTACAAGTCCCTGAAATCGGTGCTCGAAGGCGGCATCGAGGGCCGGCCCGATAACGTCATTTTTTACGCCACCTCGAACCGCCGCCACCTTTTGGCCGGCGAGATGATCGAAAACGAGCGCTCTACAGCCATCCATACCTCCGAAGCAATCGAGACAAAGATCTCCCTGTCAGACAGATTCGGGCTCTGGTTGGGCTTCCATAACTGCGACCAGAAGACCTACTTCGCCATCGTCGAGGGCTACGCCAATCACTTAGGGCTCGACGATCCGACGATAGATCTCACGGCCGAGGCCAACGAGTGGGCGGTGACCCGCGGCGCGCAATCGGGACGCGTTGCCTGGCAGTTCATCCAAGACTTGGCCGGACGCCTGGGCAAGCCGATCAACCTAGACTGATCACCCCGACCTAGATCTGGTGAGTGACAAACATGGCGAAGACGCGGCCGAACATCGCCAGTTACGCCTTATTCAGTAGATAGATCACCCGCTTGCGCCTAGACTTGGCTTCGGCAGCGGCACGCTTCTCCCTCGACGCAGCGTCGTCCTTAGCCTTTAATTGCCCAGCGAACATCTCGATCGATGACGAGACGTAATCCTATTTGACTATGGCTTGGCCACCGTTCAGTTCCATGCGCACGATCGACGTAATACCGATCGACCCGATCAAGAAGGTGCAGAGCCAGTCGAGATACGAGAACGCGACGAACGAGGCGACGTTGACAAGGACGGCACCGATCAACCAGGCGAAAGGGTCCGAGTGCATGAAGCACGGTGCTTGCATGGGCATCTCCTTTGACGGCCACCAACATATGATGCCGTTCTCACGCCGGGCGCAGGTACTTCTTCGGGTCACGCGCCCTCCTGCCCTTGCGCAACTCAAAATGCAGCTGTGGCGTGCGCACGTTTCCGGTCGAACCGACGGTGGCGATATTCTGACCTTTTTTGATCTTCTGGCCACGCTTGACCAGCAGCTTGTCGTTGTGGGCGTAGGCGGTGACCCAACCGCCGGAATGCTTGAGCAGTAAAAGGTTGCCGAAGCCACGCAGCTCGTTGCCGGCGTAGGCGACGACACCATTCTCGGCGGCGCGTACCAGTGATCCGCGCTTGGCGGCGATGTTGATACCATCGTTGCGCAACCCCTTGGCCTTGGCCCCGAAGCCGGAAACGACGCGGCCCCGGACCGGCCACTGGAACCCCTTGCCGGTGGCGGCTGGTGGCCTCGGTACCAGCGTCGGTGAGGCAGGTGGCGCAGCGGTGGTCTCGCTCGCTGGTGGTTGGCCTGACCGGGTCGGCGTCGTCGTCAGCACCCCGTTCGATGACGGCGACGTCACGCCCTCGGCGTTGCGGCTGACGGGGACAGTACGCAGTCTACCGGCATCCGGCAGCACAAGGCTCTGGCCGACGTGGATGGTATAGGGCGGCTTGAGGTTGTTGAGACGGGCCACGTCGTAGGCGACAACGCCGTATTGGCGGGCGACGGCATAGAGGGTGTCGCCTCGCTTGACCAAGTGTTTGGGCCGGCGCAGTAGCACTACCCGCTGACCGACGTTGAGGTGATAGGGTGGCACGAGAGCGTTGGCCTCGATGATCGCCCGGACGCTGACCCTGTGGCGGCGGGCCAAGCCGTAGACCGTGTCGCCACGGCCGACAATGACGGCGCCAGCGCCGATGAAGGCGACATTGCTATCGCCGGTCACGGCGGGCGGTGGTGCATTGACATCGACCGGTGCCGACAGGGGCAGTGGCCATTGTGCATAGCCGCAGCCCGTCACCCACCCTGCGACCAGCGCCGCCGGCCATAGGCGCGTTCGGGAACTCCCCATGTTCGAAATTATCGCCGCCCCGGCACAGCGGTTCAACGCCTAACCGGAAAACCAGCGGTAGGCTTGGAATCCACCCGCCCTAGCCCTTAGCGAGGTCCGGCACCAGGGGCACGAATCGGACGCCACCCAGGTCCTCCGTCTCGGCCCCTTCTGCGGTGCGGACGACGCGAGTCAGGCGCTGATCCTCTTTGCCAGTGCCGATCGGCAGCAGCATAACGCCGCCGACGGCAAGCTGGTCGAGCAGCACCGGCGGCACGTCGAGAGCGGCCGCCGTCACCATAATGCGCTCGAACGGCGCCTGCTCGGGCCAGCCGCCGGAGCCGTCGGCCAACAACGCAGTAACATTGGTGATGCCGAGCTTCTCGAGACGCTTTTCCCCGTCCCGAAACAGGGCCTTGTGGCGCTCTATGGTGTAAAGCCGGCGGCACAAGAGCGCCAACACCGCCGTTTGGTAGCCGGACCCGGTGCCGACCTCGAGTACCTTCATGCGGTCGGTCACATTGAGCGCCTGGGTCATCAGGCCGACGACGACAGGCGCGCTGATGGTCTGGTGATAGCCGATTGGCAGCGTGGCGTTCTCGTAAGCGCGGGGCCGGAACGGCCCGGCTACGAACATCTCGCGCGGCACCCGTTCGATCGACGCCAGCACCCGCTCATCGGATACGCCTCCTCGTCGCACCTGTTCTATCATTCGCGTCATCGCCGCATCCGGCTTCATGACCACTTCGCTTTCATTCGTTTCAGGGTCGGCCCGTGGGTCAGATCCATGCTTAGCGGGGTCACCGCAATGGCACCGCGCTCGACGGCATCCAAGTCGGTGCCTGCGTGGAAACGCTCCTCGTTGCGCTGCGCTCCAATCCAGAAATAGGATTCGCCGCGGGGGTCGGTCCCGTGCTGTAGCTCGCCGCCGATCTTGCGACGACCCTGGCGGCAGACCTCGATGCCGGTGACTGCGCTAGCGTTGACCGCCGGGAAGTTGACGTTCATCAGCACGCCGGCCGGCCAATCGGCGGTGAGTAGCATTTTCAGCACTTTCTCCAGCCAATGTTCGGCGGTCGCCCAACGGACATTGCGGCCGTCGAAATAGACCTGGCTCAGAGCGACCGATGGAATGCCCAACAGAGTCCCCTCCATGGCCGCGGCGACGGTGCCCGAATAAGTCACGTCCTCGCCGATGTTGCCGCCACGGTTAATGCCCGATAAAACGATGTCCGGCGGCGTGTCTTTCATCACCTCGGTGACGCCCAGCAGCACGCTGTCGGTCGGCGTGCCATCGATCGCGTGCTTGCGTTTGGAGACCTTGCGGATGCGCAGCGGCCGGCGTAGGGTCAAGGAGTGGCCGGTGGCGCTCTGCTCGGTCTCCGGCACGATCACCCAGACCTCGCGCGTCAGCCCTCGCATAACTTTTTCTAGAGCCTTCAGCCCCGGTGCTTCGATGCCGTCGTCGTTGGAGATCAGGACCCGGGCCCGAGCCAGGTTCAACTTGCTAGTCGCCATTGGCCAAAATGACTTCGAGCCCACCCATGTAGGGGCGGAGCGTCTCGGGGATGGCGACCGAGCCGTCGGCCTGCTGGCCGTTCTCCATGATCGCAATCAGGGTGCGGCCGACAGCCAGACCAGAGCCATTGAGGGTATGGACGAAGCGCGTCTCCTTAGCGCCCTTGTCGCGGAACCTGGCCTTCATGCGCCGAGCTTGGAAGTCGCCGCAGTTGGAGCAACTGGAGATTTCACGGTACCGGTCCTGCCCCGGCAGCCAGACTTCAAGGTCGTAGGTCTTGCACGAGCCGAAGCCCATGTCACCGGTGCACAGCGTCACTGTGCGGAACGGCAGGCTCAAGCGTTTGAGGATATCTTCGGCGCATTTGGTCATGCGTTCGAGTTCATCGGCCGACTGCTCCGGCGTTGTCACCGAGACCATCTCGACCTTGGTGAACTGATGTTGGCGGATCATGCCACGGGTGTCCTTACCAGCCGCTCCAGCCTCCGAGCGGAAACACCAGCTCATCGCCGTGTAGCGGCGCGGCAAGCACTCGGCCCCGACGATTTGGTCGGCAACGATGTTAGTCAACGGCACCTCGGCGGTCGGAATCAACCATAGCCGGTCGTGAGATCGTTCACCTTGCCAATCTTGGGCTAGGGCGAGCTCCCTCAAATGTTCTATATCAGCAGAGTTGTATTCATCAGGATTCCGAAGAAGTTGTTGATTCCTCGTATCTTTTGTCCGTTCATACGCGCGATTTGACTTTGACGTACTAAACAGGTCGTCGCCGAACTTAGGCAGCTGTCCGGTGCCGAACATGGTTACGTCGTTGACCAGTGCCGGCGGGTTGACTTCGGTGTAACCGTACTCTCGGGTGTTATGGTCGAGCATGAAGTTGGCGAGCGCGCGTTCCATTTGGGCGAGCGCGCCTGAAAGCATGACGAAGCGCTCACCGGCAAGCTTGGCCGCGGTCTCAAAATCCATCATACCCAGCGCCTTTCCGATGTCGAAATGCTCTTTCGGCTCGAAGTCGAATTCGGGCGGCTCGCCGATGCAGTGTTCCACGCGGTTGTCGTTCTCGTCGGCGCCGTCAGGAACGTCGTCCAAGGGCATGTTGGGCAGTTCCGCCAGCGACGCATTAAGCGCCGTCGCCGCCTCGCTGGCCGCCGCGTCGGCCTCGGCCTCAGCTGCCTTCGACTTCGACACTTCCTCGATTATAGCGCTGGCGTCCTCGCCCTTGGACTTGGCCTCGCCGATCTCCTTTGAGAGCTTGTTACGCTCGGCCTGGATCTTCTGCCTGCGAGTCTGCGCCTCGCGGCGCTTTGCATCGAGCTCGATCAGAGCCGGAGATTGCGGCTCCAACCCGCGTCTAGCCATGGCGGCGTCGAAGTCGCCCGGGTTTTCGCGGATCCATTTGATGTCGAACATGGGAACGTCGGGTCCATGAATTGAGGCCAGGAGAGCTTTCTGTGGGCTCGGGGTCTTATAGGATGTCAGACCTGTTTTGAGAAGCCCAGCCAGGTATCAACTGGCGAACGGCTCCTCCGCTTCGTCGCCGGTCTTGGCCTGCTCGTCTTCGTCATCGTCCTCGATGCGGCCCTGCTTCTTCTCGATTATCTTGACGCAGAGGATCGAAATCTCGTAGAGCACCATCGTCGGCAGCGCCAGGCCGACCTGAGAAATCACGTCGGGTGGCGTCAGGATCGCGGCAGCGACGAATGCGAGAACGATGGCATACTTGCGCTTCTCGGCCAAGCCCTTGGAGGTGACCATACCGACGCGGGCCAGTAGGGTCAGCACCACCGGCAGCTCGAAGCAGATGCCAAAGGCGAAGATCAGACGCATCACAAGCGACAGGTACTGGTCGACCTTTGCTTCGAGCTGAATAGGTAGGCTGCCGACCCCGCCGACGCTCTCGAAGCCGAGGAAGAACTTCCAAGCCAGCGGGAAGATGAGGTAATAGACCAGCGCGCCGCCGAGGAAGAACAGGATCGGCGTCGCGAACAGGAACGGCAGCATCGCCTTCTTTTCGCGCTTATAGAGCCCAGGCGCGATGAACAGCCAGAACTGCATGGCGATGAATGGAAACGCCAGGAACAACGCCATGAAGAACGCCACCTTGATGTAGGTGAAGAAGGCTTCGTGGAGCGCCGTGAAGATCAGTCTCCGCTCACCGCCCATATGCTCGAGGATGTCGGCCAAGGGCTGCACCAGAAACGTGTAAATGTGCGGAGCGAAGTAGTAGCTAATGAAGAATAGGACGATGATGGCGACGAATGAGCGCACCAGTCGCTGGCGCAACTCGATCAAGTGTTCAAGAAGCGGCATCTTCGATTCGTCAAGGGTGACTTCGTCTTCCGCCACGGCAGTCTATCCGCTTGCCTTCTCCGCCGTCTCCGGCGCGCCGGCGGTGGCATCGTCGGTTGCTTCCTCTGCGTCCGGAACGTCGCTATCGATTACATCATCGAAATCATCGACGATTGGCGGCACTTCTTCGCCGCCGGCTGTGGCTTTGTCTGGGTCCGTCGAATCCTTGAGCGACTGCGCCGTCTTGAGCATCTCGTCCTCAATCTCGTCGAGCCTCGCCTCCTTGGCGACGTCGCCGGTTGGGTCGATGGTATCCTTTATCTGTGATTCGAGATCGTAGTTATCGATCTTGTTAGCTTCCCGTTGCAGCTCGTCAATCTCGGCCTCGCGGACGACATCATCTATGCCGCTCTGTAGTTCGCGGGCCATCGACCGCGCCTTCCTGAGCCAGCCAGTCACGGTCTTTATCGTACGCGGCAGATCTTTCGGTCCGATGACGATGATGGCAAGGACCGCAAGGATGAATAACTCCTGCCAGCCGATGTCGAACATGGCGGATCAGGTCTCCTAGCATTTGACGCGGATTGAATGTAAAGCGGGCCGGATTCAAGGGAGCGATGCGGGATATTCTAGACCCGTCGGGTGCCCAGGCTAACCGTTCACCGCTTTATCCTTCTCTGGCGCCGGTTCGGCGGTTTCCACCGCTTCTGACTGAAGGGCCTTCTTCTCTTCTTCGGCCACGGGTTCGTCTTCTTCTTTCATTCCTTTCTTGAAGGATTTCAACCCTTTACCGAAATCCCCCATGAGCGAGGAGATCTTGCCCTTGCCGCCGAACAAGACGAGCACGACGGCCAGCACAATCAGCCAATGCCATATGCTAAATGCACCCATTCGGTCTACTCACCTTTTATACCTGCCGGTTCGGTCGGCGGATAATGGCAGAAAGGTCCGGCCGGAGCAATGCGCGGAATTGGCCCGCCGCTCGGTTGGAAAAAACGACGGCGGATCAGAACCTATCGCCGTCGCCGCTATCCGGATCAAGTGGCTCTGCCCCACCGTCGTCGGTGCCCCTGTAGGCGCTGATTGCTACACCAGAATCGAGTAGTCCCGCTGCCTTCAGATCCTCCATGCCAGGCAGGTCGTTGACGTCGGCAATTCCGAAATGGTCGAGGAAGGCATCCGTCGTGCCCCAGTTCATCGGCCGGCCGGGCGTCCGGCGGCGGCCGCGGGGCTTGATCCAGCCGGCCTCGAACAGCACGTCGAGGGTGCCGCGGCTGAGCGAGACACCGCGGACCTCCTCGATCTCGGCCCTTGTTACTGGCTGGTGATAGGCGACGATGGCCAGGGTTTCGACCGCCGCGCGGCTGAGCTTGCGCGGCACGTCGACCTCTATGTTCAGCTGCTGTACCAACTCCGGTGCGGTGCGGAAGGCCCACGACTTGCCGGCCTTGACCAAGTTGACGCCGCGCGCCGCGTAATCGCTTTGCAGCGCCGTAAGCAGGCCGTCCAGATCTGCCCCCTCGGGCAGCCGGTTGGCAAGCACGCGCTCGCTCAACAGCTCGGCCGAGGCGAACAACAGGGCCTCCAGTAACCGTAGGTGATGACGGTCTATGTCTGTCATGCTTCGTCACTCTCCCTCTTGACGGACCTGGCGGCGGCACCGACGTCGCGGTGGCGCAGGTAGATTGGCCCGAACAAGCTAGTCTGGCGGATCTCCAGTTTGCCCTCGCGTGCCAATTCGAGGCCGGCAGCCAATGTGGAAGCCAGCGCCGATCGGCCTACGATGCCTTTCTCCAGTCCCTCGGGCAGGAACTGCCAAAGACTTTCCCAATCGGGCGTCGAACCGAGCAGTGTCTGCAGACGTTTGAGCGCGTTTTCGACAGTATAGAGCTCCAAAGCCTTGATATGCAGCACACCACCGGCGGCGCGGCGGCGCTGCTCGCCGTACACCCTCAAGAGTTCAAACAGAGACACCTCGTAAACGCTGCTGGTCACCGAACTGAACTGTTCGGGGGCCCCGCGGGTGAAGAAGTCGTGCCCAAGGCGGTGCCGCGCCATCAGCTGTTGGCCAGCGTTCTGCATAACCTCCAGGCGCTGCAGCTGGAACGCTAGCGCGGCGGCCATTTCCTTGCCGGTTGGCTCCTCCGCACTGCCGAGGTCGGGCAGCAGGAGTCGCGACTTGAGATAGGTTAACCACGCCGCCATCACCAGATAGTCGGCGGCCAGTTTCAGATCGCGGCGACGCACGTCAGCGATGAAGGCCAAGTACTGTTCGGCTAGCGGCAGAATCGAAATTTGGGTTATGTCAATTTTTTTCTCGCGGGCCAGCGTTAGTAGCACGTCGATTGGCCCTTCGTAACCTTCGAGGTCGACGATGAATGCACCGTCGCTGCTCGGCGCCTCGAAGTCGTCTTCCCCCGCGAACGATTTGCTTTCTGCCATCCCTACTCCGCTCATCGAACCCCGGTCAGCGAGAATACCAAGTCCATAAGATAGGCCGTCGGCTCACCGATCAGCCACCGGAAGATATTCAAATCAAGCCCCATCTTGCCACCGATCCAGGGCAGGATAAACAGCGCCGCCAGAATAATGATCATGCCGGCCCGCTCAACCCGCGCCAACTGCCGCGCAAGCTCAGGCGGCAGTAGGCCGACGGCGACCCGGCCGCCGTCCAGCGGCGGTAGTGGCAGCATGTTGAAAACGGCGAGCAGCAAGTTGATCCAGACCGAATTGACCAAATTATGCAGAATCCAGCGCTGCGCGTCGGCCTCGAACAAGACGGTACCGTGGATTAGCAGGGCTGAGATTACAGCCAACAGAATGTTGCTACCGGGGCCGGCAGCGGCGACCAGCACCATGTCTCGGCGTGGTTGGCGGAGGCGCGAGAAGTCGACCGGAACCGGCTTGGCAAAACCGAACATCATGCGTCCACCCGACGCGAACAGCAGCAGCGCCGGCATTAACACGGTGCCGAAGGGGTCGATGTGACGAAGCGGATTGAACGACACCCGGCCCAGCGCGCGGGCGGTGTCGTCGCCAAGACGCCAGGCGACCCAACCGTGCGCCGCCTCGTGCAGCGTGATCGCGAACAGCACCGGTAATATCCAGATCGAGGCGGTGAACGCCATCGCGTACCAATCGGAGCCCATCGCGCTCACGCAGCCCCCATCAGCGCCGCCAGGCGTAAAAGCGCCGCGTCGCGGTCCCAATCACTGCATTTATCGTCTGAGCGTCTTCGCTGCAACTCGGCCGCACCAAGGCGCTCCTCTGTGGCTTTGGTGAGCGAGCCAACGTTGTCGGCGATGTCCGCCATTTCGGCCATATCGCCGTTGCAATGGAGCGCGACATCGCAGCCCGCCGCACGCGCCGCTGCCGCCCGCTCACCGAGGCCGCCCGTCAACGCCTGCATGCTGAGGTCATCACTGACGAGGACTCCGCGGAAGCCGATGTCGACACGGATCACCTCGCCCAGAATGCACGGCGAGGTCGTCGCCGGACGGTCGGGATCGATCGCCGTATAGACGACATGTGCCGTCATCGACCAGGGCATGCCACACAGCGCCCGAAACGGCGCGAAATCGAACGCGTCAAGTTGGTCGCGGCTAGCATCAACAATCGGCACCGACTTGTGACTGTCGACCACGGCGCGGCCGTGGCCAGGGATGTGCTTTATCACCGGCAGCACGCCGCCGGCCATCAATCCCTCGCAGACAGCGCGGCCGAGCCGCGCGGCCAGGTCCGGCGTACGGCCGACGGCGCGGTCGCCGATGATGTCATCAGCTCCTGGTTGCGGAACATCGAGGACTGGCGCACAATCGACGGTGATTCCGAGCGCCGCGAGGTCGGCGGCGATCAGCCGCGCGTTGAGCCGCGCTGCCTCCTCCGCGCGGATCGGATCGTCCTCGGCCAACTCGGCGAACACTCCAGCCGCCGGAGCGTCGCGCCAGTGTGGCGGCTTCAGGCGCTGCACCCGCCCGCCTTCCTGGTCAATCAGCACCGGAGCATCGTCGCGCCCGACGGTGTCAAGCAGTTCAGCAACCAAAGCGCGCACCTGGTCCGGGTTCTCGCAGTTGCGGGCGAACAGGATAAACCCGAGCGGATCGGCTTCTGCGAAGAACGCGCGCTCCGGCTCGGTGAGGGCCGGTCCGCCGCAACCGAAGATAACCGCGCGCGGCCGCGTCGCTAGGTCTTCCGCCATCCGTCAACCGTCGGGTTTGATGATCAAGCAACCGACCTGGCGTTTAGCGAGGGCACTACATAGTTCGCGGACCTTCTTCTCATCGCTCAGCGGGCCCACCTGAAGGCGATAGAACACGCCCTTTTTCGCACCCAAATCGGCCTTGGTGATGGTCAGCTCCAGGTTGCCAAGCAAATCGAGGTTCTTTGCCCGCAACCGAACCCACTCCCGTTCCGCCGCATCGGCGGAGCGGGCCGCGGCCAGCTGAGCCCGATACACCGATCGCGCAGCCGTTCGAGCCAGGGACGTCTCCGCTTGTGCAGGTTGCATAACGCTCTTGGCCGACTTCGTTGTGGCCTTCGGCACGCTCGGCGACGTTTTCATCGCCGCTTGGGCCGATGTCTCGACCAGCTTGGCTGGGATCGCGGGCGACTGCTCCGGGATCACCGCGGTTTCCTTGGCCGGTGCCGCCGCGGCCGGCGCAACTGGTGGCGACGGCGACGGCGGCAGTTCGATTGCGGCGACGTCGTCCTCGGTTGGCACCTTGGCTGTCGCCTTCGATTTTGCTCTTAGCGTCAGCCTCGGCGGCGGGATAGCGGCCTCGGTTGCGGTACTTGGCTTGGGTTCCGTTTTCAGCGAATTTGACCTCGGCTTCGGCATTGGCGTCTCCGGCGGCGGCAGCAACCGCTCAACTTTGGTCTCCTGGGTCGTCCCATCGTCGCCCTGGAAGCGGCCGTAGACGAGCACGTCTTGGTTCGGAATCTGCTTACCTCCTGGGTCGTCGGGCCGCACCTTGACTGGTCCGGCGACGGCCCGCACTACCGGAATGGGTAAGGCCTTGTCCCCAATCAACTGCGTCAGCCGCTCACCATAAATGTACCAGCCGGCGCCAGCGCCGCATAACACGACAAGCAGAGAAGAAGGCATCAGCCAGCGTCGACCTTTCGGCTTGACAACGGCAACCGGCTCGAATTCGAGGGCGTCGGAGGCAGTGACTTTGATACCCGATTTTCCCGGCGACATTGGCAGGGTTCTCCATCGTAAAGTGAAACACCCCTATTATACCACTGACGGCAGGCAAGGGCTTGGATCATGTTTTTAATTATGTCGACAGGGCCTGATCTACCGACCGGGCGTTAGGATATTTGCCTGCAGATCGAACAACCGCTGGTGCTCGTCGAGCGCGGAGCGGTCGGTCATGCCACCGATGTAATCGGCGACTACTTGCGCTGTCGCTTCGGTCCCTGATCCGGCGGCCTTCTCGCCCTCTTCCGTAGGCAGACACTCGGGTTCCTCGATCAGTAGCTCGAATAGATCCTTGACAACACGCCGTCCCTTGCTGGTCATGCGATTGAGCTTGTAATGCCGGTACATGTTATCAAACAGGAACCGCTTAATGGCGACGTCGTTCTCGCGCATCTTGGCCGAAAACCCGGCGACAGGCGCGTCGTGGGTGCGTACTATCTTGGGGCTGTCGGGATTCAGTTTGGCGAGGCGCTTCGCCGTCTCGTCGGTGAGGTCGGTGACCATCGCACCGATTAACTGCCGGACAGCTTCGTTGATGGTGTGCGAAAGATCGAGGTTCGGATGGTCCTTGGCGACGGCGGTGAAGATCGTCCCAACCAGCGGCACGTCTGCGAGATCATCGATCGTGAACAGGCCGGCCCTCAGCCCGTCATCGATATCATGGTTGTTGTAGGCGATGTCGTCGGACATGGCGGCAACCTGCGCCTCGGCACCAGCAAAGGTTGACAATTCCAAATCCTGGCTCTCGGCGTATTCGGCGATAGCACGTGGCAGCGGCCGGTCGTTTCCCGGCCCGGTCAGCGGCCCGTTGTGCTTGACCACGCCCTCCAACGTCTCCCAGGTCAGGTTGAGGCCTTCGAAATTGGCGTAGCGGGATTCCAGCTTGGTCACCACTCTAAGCGACTGGGCATTGTGATCGAAGCCGCCGAACGGTTGCATCATCTCCTTCAGGGCGTCTTCGCCGGCATGGCCGAACGGTGGGTGGCCAAGATCGTGGGCCAATGCCAGCGCCTCGCCCAAGTCCTCGTTCAGCCTCAGCGACCGGCACACGGAACGCGCGATCTGCGAAACCTCCAGGCTATGGGTCAGGCGGGTACGAAAGAAGTCGCCCTCGTGATTGACGAAAACCTGGGTCTTGTAGGCGAGACGGCGAAAAGCCTCGCTATGGATGATGCGGTCGCGGTCGCGCTGGAAGCATCCGCGCGTAGCGCTCTCGGGTTCATCGACCAGACGTCCGCGGCTAGCCTGTTCCTGGAAGGCGTAGGGTGCAAGTTCACCTGTCGGTACGCGCGTGTTGGCCATAGGCCGGACCCTACCCGTCCAGGTCAACCCGGGCAACGGGGATCTCTCCGCTGCGCCCCCGCCTTTTTGAGTTAACATCCCGCTTGCATATATTAAACCACGTTCAAGGAGCAAAAAGCGCTAAAGCGCGACGTCTCCTGGAGTGCTGTCGAGCAGGACATGGCCGGTGCCGATACGTCGCTCGGTGCCTTTGCACCCGATTGACATTAAACCGTTGTGGCTTACATAAAGGACACGAATAACCTAGAATGGTCTTGGTTAAGTCCTTGAAGGAAACACCCGATGCCGGAAGGCAACGCCACTAACGATCGCCTGCGCCTAACCGACAACGCTGCTAGGCGAATCGCGGAAATCTGCATGGCTGAGGGCAATAATGCGCTGATGCTTCGCCTAACGGTGCTCGGTGGCGGCTGTTCGGGCTTTCAGTATAAGTTTGACCTCGACGATCAGCTCAACGACGACGACTTAACCTTTGACAACGGTAACGTTCGCCTGGTCGTGGACGAGGTGTCGTTAGGCCTGCTCGAAGGCTCTGAGGTTGATTTCAAGGAGGACCTAGGCGGCGCCTATTTCGCCGTCGCCAATCCCAACGCCACCGCTAACTGCGGCTGCGGTAGCTCTTTCAGCATTTAACACTGCTTGTGAAGATTGCCACCTGGAACGTCAACTCGATAAAGGCGCGGTTGCCGCGTGTTCTCGAATGGCTTTCAGAATTTCAACCCGACGTGGCGCTGCTGCAGGAGATCAAATCAGTCGAAGCTGCGTTTCCGTCAATGGAAATTGGCGATGCCGGCTACAACGTCGCCGTCTCCGGCCAAAAAACCTACAACGGTGTCGCTATTTTGTCGAAACACCCGATCGACGTCGAGCTGTCGTCGCTTCCCTACGACGAGGCGGATGAGCAAGCGCGCTATATCGAGGCCTTCACCGGCAGCGTCCGCGTCGCCTCAATCTATCTGCCCAACGGCAACCCGAGCCGCGACGACGACGGCGCCGACAGTGAGAAGTACAAATACAAGCTCGAATGGATGAAGCGCCTCCGCACCCACGTCGCCAAGCTGCTCAAGTTCGAGGACGCCTTCGTGCTCGGCGGAGATTACAATGTCTGCCCCACCGACGACGACGTTTACGACCCGGCCGCTTTCGCCGACGACGCGTTGTGTCGGCAGGAAACCCGGTCCAGATTCCGCACGATCTTGCATTTGGGCCTGACCGACGCTTTCCGCACCTTCGAGAAGGGACCACATCTCTATAGCTACTGGGACTACCGGCGCGGTGCCTGGCAGAAGGACAACGGGTTA
>PTLJ01000119.1 GCA_002938045.1 Alphaproteobacteria bacterium MarineAlpha3_Bin4 | reverse complement strand
GCGCTGTCATATAGCCAGCCGAGGTGGCCACCCCGCCCAAGATGGCGACGACCGGCTTCTTGCCAGCGATATCGCGAAGATCCTGATAGAGCGCTTCACCGCCGAAGAATGTGCCGCCAGGGCTATCGATGGCGACGATCAGTGCCTTCGCCCGTTCATCCTCGGAGAGTTCTTTGAGTGCTTCGCGGCGTACTTGGTCGTCAAGAATCAAGCCCTCAATAGCAAGGCGTGCGACGTGGTCACGGTGGCGGCCAATATCGAAGCGCCCGGCGGCGGCGATGACAGCGGCGGCAGCAGCGACGAGGCCGAAAATCCGCCAGAACGTCAAGCGCCGCTTGAGCCGGCGCCGGTCAAGGTATGCATCGCCTTGCAACGGTATCTGCCCTCCGTCGACCGGCGGCGCGGACGCGCGTCCGGGTACCCGAAGTTCCCACCGGCTACTTGTCGTCTTTGGCGGCGGTTTTCTTGACCGCTGGCTTCTTCTTGGTCTCGCCCTTGGCGTCGTTAGCTTTCTTCGTCGCGGTCTTCTTCACTGCTGGCTTCTTCTTGGTCTCTCCCTTGGCACCGTCAGCTTTCTTCGTCGCGGTCTTCTTCACCGCTGGTTTCTTATTGGCCACGTCCTTGGCCTTGTCACCGGCCTTTTGGGCTGGCTTCTTGGCGGCCGTCTTCTTCTCTGCCACATCCAAGGCCTTTTTGGCCATTTTCTTGGCCGAGGTTTCCTCGCCCTCAGGCTCGGCCGCGGATTCCGTCTTGGCCTGTTTCTCGGCGCTGACCAACTTCGTCGCCTCTTGTTTCTCCTGGATTGCGGCGCCCAAGATGTCGCCCAGCGATGCGCCCGAGTCGGACGACCCGTAGGTCGCCATTGCTTGCTTCTCCTCCTCCACCTCGTGCGCCTTGATCGACAGCGTCAAGCGGCGACCGGACTTGTCAACCTGGGTGATCTTGGCGTCAACCTTCTCGCCGGGGGCGAAACGGTCGGGGCGCTGCTCGGAGCGGTCGCGGCTGAGTGCGGATTTGCGGATGAAGCCGGGCACCGCGTCCTTGACCTTGACTTCGATGCCGTTGTCGACGACGGCGGTCACGGTGCAGGTCACGAGGTCGCCCTTCTTAACGTTAGCGAAGCCGACCGCGACTGGGTCTTTTGACATCTGCTTGATGCCGAGGCTGATGCGTTCCTTCTCGAGGTCAACGTCGAGCACCTTGGCCTTGACCATGTCGCCCTTCTTGTAGCCAGCGATCGCCTCATCTCCCGACTTGTTCCAGGACAGATCGGAGAGATGCACCATGCCGTCAATTTCGCCCTCAAGGCTAATAAAGAGCCCGAACTCGGTCTTGTTCTTTACTTCGCCTCCGACGGTGGCGCCGACCGGATGCTTTCCGACGAAGTCATCCCACGGGTTGGCCATGCATTGCTTGAAGCCGAGTGAGATACGGCGCTTCTCAGTGTCGGTGTCGAGCACCATGACCTCTACTTCCTGGCTGGTAGAGACGAGCTTGCCCGGGTGCACGTTCTTTTTCGTCCAGCTCATTTCGGAAATGTGTACTAGACCCTCGACGCCCGGCTCAAGTTCGACGAAGGCGCCATAGTCGGTGATGTTGGTGACGCGGCCGGTGAATTTGGTGTCGGTCGGATATTTGGTGTCGACGCCTTCCCACGGATCCGCCTCGAGTTGCTTCATGCCGAGTGAGATGCGTTGCGTCTCGGCGTTGAAGCGGATCACCTGGACCTTAATCGTTTCGCCGATCTGCAGCGCTTCCGAGGGGCGGTTGACGCGCCGCCAGGCAATATCGGTGACGTGCAGCAAGCCATCGATGCCGCCGAGATCGACGAACGCGCCGTAGTCGGTAATGTTCTTGACCACGCCTTCGAGCACTTGGCCCTCGCTGAGTTGTGAGATCAGCTGCGAGCGTGCCTCGGTTCGGCTTTCTTCGAGGACGGCGCGGCGCGAGACGACGATGTTGTTACGTTGCGAGTCCATCTTCAGGATAAGGAACGGTTGCGGTGTGCCCATCAGCGGGCCGATATCGCGCACTGGGCGGATATCAATCTGGCTTCCCGGTAGGAAGGCGACAGCGCCAGAAAGGTCGACAATGAAGCCGCCCTTGACGCGCCCGAAGATAACACCGTTGACGCGTTCGTTTTTGTTGTACGCCTTTTTGAGCTCGGCCCAGGCCTCCTCGCGGCGCGCCTTCTCGCGGCTTAGGCGGACGACACCCTCGCGGTCCTCGTAGCGCTCAACGAAGACGTCGACCTTGTCACCGATGCTGAGGCTGGTGTCCTCGCCGGGGCTGGCAAACTCCTTCAATGGCACGCGCCCTTCCGACTTGAGCCCGACGTCGATCAAGGCCGTGTCGTTGTCGAGGTCAATGACGCTGCCCTTGACGACGCGGCCTTCAAAACGGGCCTTGGGGCCGAGCGATTCATTAAGAAGTTCGGCGAAATTCTCTGTGATCTGCAGGGCCGCATCCATCTCGGAGGCGGTGTCCTGTTTTGCAGGAGCCATCGGTCCTTATGTCCTTCGTCACTGTTCTGGCCAACCGGTTGTTTCCGGTGGTCTAGAGTTAATCCAAAACCGTGAGCCCCCGCACGGGAGCGGTGGCGCACGGCAGCCATCATCGGGTCTGTTGTCAGACTTCTTGGTTCCGGGAGCTGATGTATTCCAGAACCCGTTCAAACACCTGATCCGCGTCGAGATCGCTGGTATCGAGCGGATAAGCATTCTTGGCCGGCTCCAGAGGGGACACGGCACGCGCCTGATCGCGGGCGTCGCGTTCCTTCATATCCTCGAGAACGCGAGCATATATAGCTTCGAGACCCCGTTCCTGCAACTCTTTAACGCGCCGCTTGGCGCGCACCTCAACGGTGGCGGAAATGAACAGTTTGACGTCCGCGTCGGGGCAGACCACGGTGCCGATGTCGCGGCCGTCGAGAACGGCACCGGCGGCACCGCCCGAAGGGTTGGCGGCGAACTCGCGCTGGAACGCCAGCAATGCTGCGCGTACGCCAGGTACGACAGAAACTTTGGACGCCGCATCAGCTGCTGTGTCGGAGCGCAGATCGCCGACATCGAGATCGGCCGCGCTAATTTTTTCTGCCACCGCCGTTGCCGCCTCGGCGTCCTCCGGGTCGCCGCCGGCGCGGACCACGTTCATGCCGACGGCGCGGTAGATTAGTCCGGTATCCATCAGCGCCAGGCCAAAGTGCTCGGCAAGACGCTTCGCCAATATTCCCTTGCCGGCCGCCGCCGGTCCGTCGATGGCTATGATCATTGTGCTCGTCCTCTCTGCTTCACGCCTTCTCGATCGCCGCGCCGAGGCCGTTCATCAGCGCGACGAAGCCCGGGAAGCTGGAGTCGATGGCGCTAGCGTCGTCGATCACGACCGGTGCCTCGGCCGCTAGGCCGAGGACCAGAAACGCCATCGCGATGCGATGGTCCAACTCGACGGCGATGTCGGTGCCGCCTGGCACCAGGCCACCGCAGCCGTGCACGATCAACGAATCCCCGCTTTCCTTGACGCCGACGCCGGCCGCCGCCAATCCCTTCGCCATCGCCGCTAGGCGGTCGCTTTCCTTGACCCGGAGCTCACCAAGGCCGTGGAACCGGCTGGTGCCCTCGGCGAAGGCGGCGGCGACGGCGAGGATCGGATATTCGTCGATCATGCTCTGCGTGCGCTCGGCCGCCACCTCGATACTGCGGAGCGCTGAGGCCGAGATTTCGAGATCGGCGACCAACTCGCCGCCTTCGTCGTGCCGCCCGGTGACCTCGATCGCGGCTCCCATCTCGTTCAGCGTTTCGATCACGCCGACGCGCAGGGGGTTGAAGCCGACGCCCCTAAGTGCAAGCCGCGAGCCAGGCGTTACGACCGCAGCGACAAGCGGGAACGCGGCCGATGAAATATCACCGGGGACAATGATGTCGCCGCCACTCATTTCCAGCTGCCCGGCGAGGACGATGCGGCGGCGGCCGCCCTCGTCGGTAACCTCGATGTCTGCTCCGAGATGACGGAGCATGCGCTCGGTGTGGTCGCGGGTCGGCTCAGGCTCAATCACACTAGTCCGGCCCGGCGCGTTGAGCCCGGCCAACAACACTGCCGACTTGACCTGGGCGGAGGCGACCGGCAGTTCGTATTCGATCGGCAACGGATCGACGGCGCCAGTGACGGTAACTGGTAGCCTGCCGTCGTCTGCACCCACGAAGCGGGCGCCCATTTCGCGGAGTGGCGCCATGACACGCTCCATAGGCCGCTCCGATAAGGATTTGTCGCCGCTCATGGTGGCGGTCAGCGGATGGGTCGCCAGCAGCCCCAGCAGCAGTCGCGCACCAGTCCCAGAATTGCCCATATCGAGGACGCTTGGTGGCGCCACCAGGCCGCCGATGCCGCGGCCGAACACTTGCCAGCGGCCGTCCCCATGGCGTTCGACGGAGGCGCCGAGCGCGCGCATGGCAGCGGCCGTCGCTAGCACATCCTCGCCCTCGAGCAGACCGGATATGCTGACGCCGCCGACGGTGACGGCGCCCAACATCAGCGCCCGATGCGAGATCGACTTGTCGCCCGGAACCTGGGGATCGCCCGCGAGCGGGCCGGCGTGGCGTGAAACGAGGGCTAGCACGGGCTCAGGCCTCTTCCGGTTATTGCCGCTTCCGGCATTGCCACTATCTTCTGCATGGAAAAGTTCTCAGTATCGCTTTTTTGGTTTTGACAGAAGCCGAGGAAAATGGCAATTGGCTGGTCACGTTAGGACTTGATGATCTGGAGAGGATTTTTGGCTAAAAAGAGTTTGGGGAATAAGTGCAGCTGTCCGAACTGCGGCGCTCTGTTCTACGATCTCAGTCGCAAGAAAATCGTCTGCCCAAAATGCGGCGCCGATTACGTCGTTCCAAAGCCCATCAAGGCCAAACACACGCCGGCGCCGGTCGCCGAGAAGTCTGTCCCGACGCCGGCCGAACAAATAGTGGCGGCGAACGACGACGAGGATGCCAAACTCGTGGGTGACGACATCAATGTCGAAGACGTCGACAACGTCGAAGAGGCCGATGAGCTGATTGAGGATGCCTCCGATCTCGGCGTAGACGACGACGACATGTCCGAGGTCAAAGAACATATTGACTCTGACGCCGAGGAGAAAGGCTGACGGCTGCTCCGCCCCGGTGCCCTCCGACCTCAACCCCACGGCATCGGTAATTTGCTTGCCTTAGGTGGTCAAACGATCCTATTTTCCGGCTGGCGGGCGGCTCCTAGGGGAGGTCTGTTTCGGCAACGATGGGGCCGTAGCTCAGTTGGGAGAGCGCTACAATGGCATTGTAGAGGTCAGGGGTTCGATTCCACTCGGCTCCACCAATTAAATC
>PTLJ01000118.1 GCA_002938045.1 Alphaproteobacteria bacterium MarineAlpha3_Bin4 | reverse complement strand
TGCCAGCCGGCACAAAGCTACTGCCGTCCGCTGACGAGGTTGACTCCAGCGGCCAACCGAGAATGTATTTGATCCACAAGAGGGTGATGGTGTCGGGCGACCAACTGGTAGATTCGCAACCGGGATTTGATCAGCGCAACAACGAGCCGGTGGTTAACTTCCGCTTTGATTCTGCCGGTGCCAAGCGGTTCGGCGACGTGACCTCGAAGAATGTCGGCCGGCCGTTCGCCATCGTCCTCGACGGCAAAATTATTACTGCGCCTGTGATTCGCGAGCCGATCCTCGGCGGCACCGGCCAGATCAGCGGCAACTTCACCGTGCAGGATGCTCATGATCTGGCGTTGTTGTTGCGCGCCGGCGCCCTTCCGGCGCCACTGACGATCCTCGAAGAACGCAGTGTTGGACCTGGCCTTGGTGCCGATTCCATCGCCGCCGGCAAGATCGCTTCAATCGTCGGCATGATCACCGTCATCGTCTTCATGGTTATCGCCTACGGCATCTTCGGGCTGATGGCCGACGTGGCGCTGGTCATCAACATGTTCTTGATCCTGGCCGCTCTTTCGGCGTTGCAAGCAACGCTGACGTTGCCGGGCATCGCCGGCATCGTCTTGACCATCGGTATGGCCGTCGATGCCAACGTATTGATCTTTGAGCGCATCCGCGAGGAGGTGCGTGGCGGAAGAACGCCGATCTCGGCAATCGACACCGGTTACCGCCGGGCATTGATGACAATCATCGATGCCAACGTGACAACGTTGATCGCCGCTGTGCTGCTCTATAGTTTTGGCTCCGGACCGGTGCGCGGTTTTGCTGTCACGCTCGCGATCGGCATCGTCACTTCTATGTTCACGGCTATTATGCTGACGCGGCTGATCGTCGTGACCTGGTTGCGCCGGACTCGGCCACAGGAACTTCCGGTCTAGGGGGCGGCAATGCGTGGCTTACGCTTGATACCCGCGGGTATTGATCTTAGCTTCATCCCGAAGCGGGTCGCGTTTTTCGCCTTCTCGGCCACACTAGTGGCCGCCTCGGTGGGCCTGTTCACCATAAAGGGCCTCAACTACGGAATCGATTTCCAGGGCGGTATCATGATCGAAGTGCGTACGGATCAAGCCGCCGATATCGGCGCCATGCGCAGCAGCCTGTTGGAGCTCGGTCTGGGCGAGGTCGCGCTGCAGGAATTCGGCGCACCGACGGACGTGCTGATCCGTATCCAGAAACAGGAGGGAGGCGACAAGGCGCAACAGACGGCGGTCACGGCAGTCAAAACGGTGCTCGGTTCTAAGATCGATTACCGGCGCACGGAATTCGTCGGGCCGAAAGTCTCGGAAGAGCTGTTTTGGGACGGCGTTCTCGCTGTCACTTTGGCAATCCTGGCAATTTTGGTCTACATCTGGTTCCGCTTCGAATGGCAGTTCGGGTTAGGCGCGGTGGTCGCGCTGACCCATGACGTGATCTCGACGGTCGGCATTTTTTCGCTACTCGGACTGGAGTTCAATCTGTCGACGGTCGCCGCTGTGCTGACCATCGCCGGGTACTCGATCAACGACACCGTGGTCGTTTATGACCGGGTTCGCGAGAACCTGCGCAAGTTCAAGACCCGACCACTACCGCTGCTGTTGAACGACAGCATCAACCAAACCCTTTCACGCACGGTGATCACTAGCTTAACCACGTTACTGGCATTGCTGGCGCTGTTCTTCCTCGGTGGCGCGGTAATCCGCGATTTCAGCTTCGCGATGATCTGGGGCGTGGTGATTGGCACTTATTCGTCGATCTGCCTGGCGGTGCCGTTGCTGCTGTATTTGAACGTCGCCCAGCGTGGCAGTGTTGCCGGCGGCGGCAGCGTGGAGGAGGCGGCGGCCGCTGAGCCTGCGCCGTAGACCGATCTCAATCGATATCACTCCAGCCGTTCCCGTTGGACGCCAATTGATCCAGAGTTATGGCGGTGGGCGGTTTCGCATCGCCGGTAAGACGCATGAAGGGTCGGTGCTGGTGTTTGCAGAGGAAACTCGACCCTGGCCAGTCAACGAAGTGGGCGAGATCACACTGCAATCGCTTGCTCCGGCGACGACCGTGGACGTCCGTCCCGAGATTATGCTGATCGGCTGCGGCAACGCCTCTGGGCCGTCGCCGCGCGAACTCCGCGAAGGCCTCAAGGCCGCTGGCTTGGTTCTCGAATGGATGAATACCGGTGCCGCCTGCCGCACCTTTAACGTGTTGCTGGCTGAGGAGCGCAGCACCGTCGCAGCGCTGATCGCCGTTGATTGATGATTAGCTGCAGGCAGGTAAAAAACGGGGCTTTTCGGCCCCGTTTTCCGGTTCCTTCGGCTTTTAAGAGAGGTAGTAGATATTCTGCGCCGAAACCATTGCGAACAGCATTGGGAACGAAAGCAAGGTGTTGGTCCGCGAGAACAGCATCGCGGTACGGGCCGAGGCCGCCTTGGTGTCGGCGTCGACTTCAACCATGCCCAGTGCCTTCTGCTGGTTTGGCCAAATCACAAACCAGACGTTGAACCACATAATCACGCCGAGCCACATGCCGATGCCGATCATCCGGTGGCCGGTGGTCGAACCGTCCAACGTGCCGAGTGAGATGGCGTGCATGATGTAGTCGTTCATGGTAGCGACGATTAGGCCGGTGACGATCGTCGCCATTGCGGCCCAGCGGAACCACCATAGCGCCGCCGGCGCGATAACCTTGCCGATGGCCGGCTTCTGGTCGTCTGGGATGTTCGGCATGTTGGGGATCTGGACGAAATTGAAATACCAGAGCAGTCCGATCCACATAACTCCGCTCAACACATGGAGCCAACGGAAGAAAAAGATACCGAAGGCCGAGCCTTGGTAGTCTCCGTACGAGTAGTACATGATAAATAAAAGCACCACGAGCACGAAACCTGCGATCACGGTGGATCTGAGATTGGTTAGAATGCCTGCCATGGCTTGTTCCTTCCCCTTCAAAGCTGGACCATAAGGCGAATTAGAAGCCTCCTACAGCGTGATCAGATATATATGACGTTTGCAAGCAGCTTCAATGGTTTTGCTGGGAAGCGATGGCAGGTGGGCAGTTGACTGCTGCCGCACCCAACGCCATCTAACGTCAAAACGGGAATACGGAAGCAGCGATTCGATCATGGCGGCCAGCGAACACGCGGTGGCATGCAGACGAGAAGTGCGCCGCCACGATTACGACCGCTACCTCTGCGCGTTGCTGGCACCGGCCCAGGCCCGCGAGGCGGTGTTGGTGCTCACCGCCTTCAACCTGGAACTCGCTCGTGTCTGCGAGATGGTCAGCGAGCCGCTGATCGGCGAGATACGGTTGCAATGGTGGCGCGATGCGCTGGACGGCATCTTCGCCGGGGCCCCGCCGGCCCATTTTGTCGCCGAGCCGTTGTCGGAGGCGGTACGGCGCTTCGCTCTCAGCCGGGACCTGATCGAGAGCCTGATTGACGGCCGCGCGACCGACCTCGACAACGAACCGCCCCCGGACATTGCGGCGTTGAGCGACTATGCTGAACAGACGTCATCAACTCTGGTGCGGCTGTCGCTCGAGGTCCTTGGTGCCAAGCCTGGCGAGGCTGACGAAGCAGCGCGCCGGATTGGCATCGCCTGGGCCTATACTGGTCTCTTGCGCTCGGTCCCATTTCACGCTCGCCAGCGTCGCCTTTACCTGCCAGTTGATATTTGCCGCCAACACGGGCTCGATCCGCACGCGCTGCTGGAAGGCCGTAGGCCCGATGGGCTCTGCGACACGGTCTCTGTCCTCGCGGCCGAGGCTCGCGGCCACCTCACTGCAGCCCGCGCTCTGACTTTGCGTTGCCCGCGACCATTGCGTCCGGCGCTGCTGCCGGCGGTGCTCGCCGATTTCTATCTGGACCTTCTCGAACGCGCCGGATTTGACCCTTACCGGTTGGTCCATGACCGGCCGGGGCCAGGAGCGATGCTCCGTCTGGCCTGGGCGGCGTTTCGTTGCCAGATCTGAGCTAGTTCAAGGTGTTTTACTCTCGATTATACGATGGTTAGGGCGTGAATCCCGCTGTTGAATTCACGACCTACGGATGGGGTCATGACTAGCCCCGCCGATGCTGGATTATGGCATTGACCCCAGGAGGTGATATAGGATCGGGCGCCATTGGCGGCGCCCGCCGGCCACCCCCGAAAGGAGATAAAGCTATGGAATACAGATATTTAGGAGCCAGCGGTCTGCAGGTTTCACCGATCTGCCTTGGCGCTATGATGTTCGGCAGGCGTACCAGCGCTGTTGTCTCAGCGCGAATTATCGGCTCGGCGCGAGATGCGGGAATCAATTTTATCGACGTTGCCGACGTCTACGCGAATGGCGAATCGGAGCGTATCATTGCTAAATGCCTGCGTCGCGACCGTGACGACTGGGTGTTGGCAACCAAGGTCGGCGGCCCGACGGGCAAGCGTCCAATGGAGAGCGGCTTGAGCCGCAAATATATGCATCAGGCCATCGACGCGAGTCTTAAGCGCCTGAACACGGATTACGTCGATATCTATTACTTTCACCTCGACGATTTGGAGACGCCGCTCGAAGAATCGCTCGAATCGATCGCTGATCTGATCACCGTGGGTAAGGTCCGCCATTGGGGCGTGAGTAATTACCGTGGCTGGCGTATTGCCCTGATCGGCGGCTTGTGTCAGAGCATGGGTGTGCCGCTCCCGGTCGTTTGCCAGCCCTACTATAACGCCATGAATCGGATGCCTGAAACAGACGTGCTGCCGGCGTGCGAGCATTTCGGGCTTGGTGTTGTTCCCTACAGTCCGCTGGCGCGCGGCGTGCTGACCGGCAAGTACGGAAACTCGATGACGCCGGTCAAGGGATCGCGGGCTGCGGTTGGCGACAGGCGTATCCTGACCACCGAGTATCGCAAGCACTCCTTAATCATGGCACAAAAGATCAAGAAACACGCGGAAAGGCGCGGCATGACAGCAGGACAGTTCGCCCTCAACTGGGTGCTCAACAACGCCATAGTGACCTCAGTCTTGGCCGGGCCCAGGACTATCGGCCAATGGAAAGAGTATTTGGGTGCGCAGCGCCACGAGTTCATAGCCGAGGACGAAGCGTTGATCGATGCTATGGTGCCGAGCGGTCATCCCTCAACGCCAGGGTATTCCGACCCCAAATACCCTTATACGGGGCGCCAACCGTGGACGGATGCGTTATGACAAATATGTTATGCGCCGTCCGTTGGCTCCTCATCGCCGACTTCGGCATCAACTATCAGCAGGCTGGCGAGGTGGTTCTAGTGACAATTCGTACCGGGGTCGGTCTGCAGGTTGGCGGCAACATCGGCAATCTGCATTATGCCCGCGAGAATTCCTGGTTACCGCTTTAGGCTCGCCTAGGGCGCCTATGCCGCCGCTACCTGA
>PTLJ01000117.1 GCA_002938045.1 Alphaproteobacteria bacterium MarineAlpha3_Bin4 | reverse complement strand
TCGAAATAAAAGGCCGACAGATCGACGGTGCAGAAATTGTGCAAATCGGCGAACAACATGTGGAACTGGAAATCTTCACATGCCTTCCTCAATGCCTTGTCCATCTGCCAGATCCTGTGCAGCACCCACCGCTCCAACTCCGGCATTTTAGCGTGCGCAATTCGTTCGCTTTCGTTGAAGCCACTGACGTTTCCGAGCAAGAACCGAAACGTATTACGAAGTCGCCGGTAAATGTCGGCGTGCTGCTTGAGGATCTCGGGCCCGACACGCAGGTCCTCGGAATAGTCCGAGCCAACGACCCATAGCCTGAGAATGTCGGCGCCGGTCTCGGTTGTGATGTCCTGCGGCGAGACGATGTTGCCGAGCGATTTCGACATCTTCTGGCCATCCTCCGCCAAGACGAAGCCGTGCGTCAGCACCGCCTCGTAGGGCGCACGACCGCGCGTGCCGCAGGCCTCGAGCAACGATGAATGGAACCATCCCCTATGCTGGTCCGAGCCTTCGAGATAGAGCGATGCCGGCCACTTGAGGTCGGGCCTGGTTTCGAGCACGAAGCTGTGGGTTGAGCCGGAATCAAACCAGACGTCGAGGATGTCGGTTACCATCTCATAGTCGTCCGGGTTGTAGTCGCCGCTGAGGAACCGGTGCGGGTCGTTTGAGAACCATGCATCGACGCCGTCCTGCTCGACGGCCTCAACGATGCGCTCAAACACGACCGGGTCGCGCAATGGTTCGCCGCTCTCCTTATGGACGAAAACGGTAATCGGCACTCCCCAGGCGCGTTGCCGGGAAACGCACCAATCGGGACGCTCAGCGATCATACTGCGCAGCCGCTGCTGGCCCGAGGCGGGAATGAAGCAAGTCTCGTCGATGGCCTTCAGCGCTTTGTCGCGGAGCCCGGTCTTCTCCATCGAAATGAACCACTGCGCAGTATTGCGGAAGATCAGCGGCTTTTTCGAGCGCCAGGAGTGCGGGTAGCGGTGGGTCAACGAGCCACGAGCCAGAAGCCCGCCGGCCGCCTCAATCGTGTCGGCGACCTCGCCATTGACCTTGTAGACGTGCTTCCCGGCGAATAGCGGCACGTGGTCGTAAAAGCAGCCATCCTTGCCGACCGTCTGTGGCACTTCGATGCCGCTGGCGACGCCGAGTTCCCAATCGTCGGCGCCGTGGCCGGGCGCGATGTGGACAATGCCGGTGCCTTCTTCGGTAGTTGCGAATTCGGCCGCCAGCGCCGGAACGTCGAAATCAAAGCCCTGGCCGCGCAGCGGATGGCTGCAGATTGTGCCGGCCAACGCTGCCCCGTTCACCGCCGCCGCCTCCCCAAAGCCGTTAATTCGGCAATCGCTGGCGAAGGTCGCGAGCCGGGCGCGGGCGACGACCAGGCGTTCACCGGCCTTGGCAAGCGAGCCGTCGGCGGTTTCCTTTACCTCGATGACGACGTAGTCGATGTCGGGTCCGTAGGCGACGGCGCGGTTGCCGGGCATGGTCCAGGGAGTCGTCGTCCAGATCACAATAGCGGCACCCTCGATCTCAGGCGTCGATGCATCGATCACCGGGAAACGCGTGTAGATCGTCGTTGAGATGTGGTTGTGGTACTCGACCTCGGCCTCGGCCAGGGCCGTCTTTTCGACCGGCGACCACATCACCGCTTTCGAGCCTTTGTACAGTGAGCCGTCCATCAAGAACTTGCCAAGCTCGCGCACGATCTGTGCCTCGGCGGCGTAACTCATGGTCGTGTAGGGGTTGTTCCAGTCGCCAAGTACGCCCAAGCGCTTGAACTCCTCGCGCTGGATGTCTATCCAGCCCTCGGCAAACTCACGGCATTCGCGCCGGAATTCGACGATCGGCACATCGTCCTTATTGAGCTTGTTCTCGCGGTACTGTTCCTCGATCTTCCATTCGATCGGTAGGCCGTGGCAGTCCCAGCCGGGCACGTAATTGGCATCCTTGCCAAGCATCTGTTGTGAGCGGTTGATGACATCCTTGAGGATCTTGTTCATTGCGTGGCCGATATGGAGGTGGCCGTTAGCGTAAGGCGGCCCGTCGTGAAGGATAAACTTCTCGCGTCCCTTGGCCTGCCTGCGCAGTTGCCCCTCAAGGTCAATTTTCTGCCAGTAATCTAAGATTTCCGGCTCGCGTTTCGGTAGCCCAGCCTTCATGGGAAAGGCGGTTTTTGGCAGGAGAACTGTTGATTTGTAGTCCACGCTCATGGCCCAGTCTTGTCGTCTTGGTCAAGGATTTTGCGCGTCGCTTCGACGTCCGCGGCGCTTTGTGCCTTTAATTCATCAATGCCGTCAAACTTCTTTTCCGGCCGCAGGTATTCAATCAACGCGATGCTCATTCGTTGACCGTAAAGTTCGCCCTTAAAATCGAGCAGATAAACCTCCAGCACAATGTCCGTGCCGCCGAAGGTTGGACGGCACCCGAGGCTCGCCGTACCCGCATGCCACTCGATGTCTCCGGAGCCGAGGAGGCCGGCACGAACGGCGTAAATACCGAGCGCCGGGCGCAACGTCGAACCCATATGGACGTTAGCCGTCGGGTAACCCAGGTTGTGGCCGCGGCCATCGCCGTGAATTACACGGCCCTCTATCTCGAATGGGCGACCAAGGATTGCAGCCGCGGCCCTGGGGGCCGCTTGTGCCAGGTGCTGGCGTACGCGGGTTGAGGAATAGACCTTGCCACCGCTGTCTTCGACGGCGTTGACAGCGGTGACCGAGAAACCCTGTTCGTGCCCCATAGTTAGCAGCAACTCACAGGTTCCTTTGCGCTTGTGGCCGAAGACGAAGTCGTAACCAGCGACGATATGAGCGACGCTGAAGCCCTCGACCAGAACATCTCGGACGAAACTCTCTGCCGGTCGTAGCGAGAACTCGCGGTTGAACCGCTGAACGATCAGGAAATCGACGCCCAGGTTCTCCAGCTGCCGGACCTTGCTGCGCAAGGGCGTAAGGCGGTAAGGCTCGGAGTCAGGTTGGAACACCGAACGCGGGTGCGGTTCTAAGGTCAGCACCGCCCACGGGATGCCGGCAGCGCGGGCGATATTTCTCGCCGTGTCGATCACCGCCTGGTGGCCGAGATGGACGCCGTCGAAGTTGCCGATGGCGATGGCGGCGCCTCTCGCCTCATCGGGCAACGTCTCGTAATGTCGAAAAATTCGCATGGCGGTAACAAAAGGTGTCAGCGCCCCTAGGCGGGGTCAAGGAGAAACGGCGGCGGCGCGGCTAGGTACTAGAATAGTGGCTTCTCCGTCGATGACGACGCAATCGCCGACTGTGCACACAGTCGACAAATCAACGAATTTCCGCTCCGGGATCAACCAGGTGATCGTACAGGTGGCTGTCACCATATCGCCAGACTTAACTGGCGACTTGAAGCGCAAATTCTGTTTGATATAGATGCAGCCTGGACCGGGCATCTTGGTGCCGATCACGGTCGAGATGAAACTCGCCGTTAGCATGCCGTGGGCAATACGGCCTTTGAACAGTGTCTGGCTGGCGAACTCGTGGCTGAGGGGGATTGGATTGGTATCACCGGAAATGCCGGCGAAAGTCATGATGTCAGCGTCGGTGATGGTCTTGGTGAAGACGTCGAGCATGCCGTCCTCTAGGTCTTCGAAATAGTATCTGTGTAGCTTGTCCATGGGATTTGTTTCTGTATCAAATTGTTGGCTCCCACGCCAGAATAGTCGGCAAAAACTCCGCACATTGCCTCGCAATTAAATCATTGCGGCGCAATGTAGAGTGCCACGGAGCCGCGGGCAATCGACAGCTTTGCGAAAAAGGTTTTCCCCAAACTTGCTATGTGACGTCGATGACAATGCAGATTCCGGCTCTCCAACACGGCCACAGACACGCCTTAATACGACGGTTGTTTGCCGTCGTGTTCGCGTCGATGGTTGAAAGATTGGAGGCGGAAGCCGTTCTAACGGTTGATCGGTTGCGACTAGAGTTTACGCCGCGTCACCAGCTTGGGTGTTAGGCTCAACGACCGAAATACTCGCCTGTGCCCCTTGGTCTTGCGCGCATGCGCCGCGACTTTGGCCCTCGATATATCGGCATTGGCGAAATCTTCGTCAACAAACAATTCTACGCTGTGGATACGTCGCTTGGCCCGGGTCTCAATCATCCTCAATGTACGGCTGACGGTCGGGTGCCTGTCAGGCCGCTTGCGCGACTTGGTGGCATGTACCCGACCAATACCTCCCAGGAGCTTACCAATCATCTCCGGCCGGTAACGGGGTTCGCACCAACACGCGAACGCGGCCATCGTCCAGGGATGGGCCGGTACCGCCCGTAGATCGCGCGTTTTGCACCAATCCACGAATTCGAGCCAAGCCCTCTCATCAAAACGCCGGGTCATCTTTCCAATTCCAGCCCACGCTAACCACGATTACAAAATATTGGATTTAAGGAGTTTTCCCCTAAGCCGTAATAATTAAAACTAACAACCTCACTCGATTGGTCCAACCCTCGTTCCGGATGATCCCACATTGCGCAACTGCTCGAGTGGCTGGCACCAGGCGCTCAGTTGGTGACGATCTTGGACGGCCATCCCTCGACACTGGCCTGGCTCGGCTCGTTCGGTGGACAGCAGGTCAGCGCGCTCGGCGTCGAGGACTTCGGTCAATGTGGCAATATTGAAGAACTTTACCGTAAATACGGTATCGACGCCGATGCAATCTGCTAGACGATGGAAGCATAGCACGGGCAACTATTCGAGCGACTTAGCCGCCTCTTCTAAATCGTTTAAGCGGTTCTGCCAAATTTCCAAGTCGTCCGGGTCAGCATCTTCGTCCTTGTTGTCGATCAGCTTCTGATGCAGCAAAACTTGGTTCTCGACGGCGCCAATCAATTCCTGCAGCTGCGGTTCGGTGATGGTGTTAATGGCAACCTTGCCGTCAAACAGCATGTCGGCACGCTGCATCAACGGCAGCTTCTCCAAACGCTCGTCAAGCACCTGCCACTGTTCGTACCATTCGTCGTAGAGTGCACCGCCGTCGTGCCCGTGTTTACCACCCAGGTGCTCATCCAAGCTGCCCATGATGGTCATGAACTCGTGGACGCTGAGCTCAATCCTCTGCAAGGTCGATGCCCCCGGTTTCAACTTCGAAGATTGTCTCAGCATAGCCGGCCAGTGGTTGTCGAGCAACCGCCGCTGACAACGGTTACGGCACCATACGCGCGCCAGCAAAACAGAAGCTGACCCTTGAAACCCGGGGGCGATAGACGTCACGAGAAATGGTGCCCCCAGAGAGACTCGAACTCTCACTCCCTTACGGGAACTGGATTTTGAATCCAGCGCGTCTACCAATTCCGCCACAGGGGCCAATGCCTTTAAGCGTTTGAATATAAATATTAAATTAGTGGCTTGAAATCCTTAAGGTTAATCTTCTTAAAAAAGTACACCATTTTGGGAGTCGGGTTTGGAGAAAATGAAGGTCGGAGG
>PTLJ01000116.1 GCA_002938045.1 Alphaproteobacteria bacterium MarineAlpha3_Bin4 | reverse complement strand
CTGTGGTCGGGTTGCCGAGCGAGATCGGCGCCAGGGAAAGGGTCACCGAAGGCTGCACGGATTTGTCGTTCGGCATCAGCTTGCCGAGCGCTGACGGGCCTAGAATGAACCCTGCGCAGACTATCACAACTACGCCCATACCGGCGGTGATGATCAATCCCCTCAAAACCATAGCCCTCCTTTCACTCATTCTTCGTCGTTGGTATCAGGCCCAGGTTCGGCGGCATGTGGAGCCCGCCACGAGTCGAATTATGCCATCAAAAAATGTCCGGGCGGCGGCGGGATGTCAAGGACAGTCCTCCAATACATCCAACAGAATCAAAGATATAAGGGAAACAGTTAATATTAGGTTGCCAATCGGTTGCAGTTACCGCCCGTCGTTGGGTTCGACGACCACCAACTTGACTATGTTGCCGTTGATGACAATCTTACCGACGTTCTCGAAATTGACAGTGATCTTGTTGCCGAGCACCGTCTGCACGCGGCCAAGTCCGAGGTGGTCCTCGGTCGGATGGCGGACGAACATGCCGGGCAGGATATGCAAAGGTTCCGGACTCCTGGGCGTGGCGTCATGCCGGCGCCATCTTAACGCAGGTGCCGGACGCGGGCCAGAGGAGCCGTGTTACCCGCCGCCCCATCCTGAAGCTGGAATTTGAGACGAATGGCGCATCGGTAAGATTACTCGGCAAGCTATTGGTCTCTTAGGCTTCGCGCAGAGTGGCATTGATCGCCGGCGACTGGCTGCTGCCTCTCTCTGCGTCCTTGCGGACAGCATAATGAAGCACCGAAGCAGGCAATCGGCGTCTTGCCCTGCCAGGGCAGAGGAGGTATTTAGTCCTCAAGTGTCGGGGTTGCTTAAGCGCCCACGATCGGCGGCGCTTTCCTGGGCAGAGACGTCAACCAGGTCCGAGGAAGAGGCTGCCATGATACGAGGTTCAATCGGCAATTCCAAAGCCATACCAGTCTGTCTAAATTCGTCGATAAGGATATTCCTGTTGCGCGATAGCACACTATGGAGGCCCACACATGACTGCTGCGCAAACTGCGACGGCTGACAAGGCCGCGAGCGCGCCCGCCACCTCCCACGTCGAGATGGCCAACGCCGTCCGCTTTCTTTCGGCGGATGCCGTGCAAAAAGCGAATTCCGGTCATCCGGGCCTGCCGATGGGCATGGCGGACGTGGCGACGGTTCTGTTTTCCCGCTTCCTCAAGTTCGATCCCGGCGCGCCTGACTGGGTCGATCGCGACCGCTTCGTGCTGTCGGCCGGACACGGCTCAATGCTGCTCTATTCGTTGCTCTATCTGACCGGCTACGAGGACATGACCCTCGACCAGCTAAAGGACTTCCGCCAGTTGGGCTCGATGACTGCCGGCCACCCTGAATACGGCCACGCGCCTGGTATCGAAACAACTACGGGCCCGCTCGGCCAGGGCCTCGCCAACGCCGTCGGTATGGCGCTGGCGGAGCGTTTGCTGAACGCGCGCTTCGGCGATGACGTGGTTGATCATTACACCTACGCGCTAGCCGGCGATGGCTGCCTGATGGAGGGCATCAGCCACGAGGCAATTTCGCTGGCCGGCCATCTCCGACTGAACAGACTAATCGTGTTGTGGGACGACAATGGGATCTGCATCGACGGTCCGACCGAGATGACCGTTGGCGATGACCAACAGGCACGGTTCAAAGCGTCGGGTTGGAACGTTGCCGCTATCGACGGCCACGACCCGGAGGCCTTCGCAACGGTGCTCGCGGCGGCTCGCAACGCAGAACAGCCGACGATGATCGCATGTAAAACGGTGATTGGTTTTGGTGCGCCCAACAAACAGGGCACCGCGGCGACCCATGGCGCGCCCTTGGGCGACGAGGAGATCTCTGCGGCACGCGAGAAGCTGGGCTGGGCGCATCCGCCATTCCATGTTCCGGAAACCGTGCTCACCGCCTGGCGCGCTGCCGGCGGCCGTGGCCGCGCCGCCCGTGAGGCTTGGGAGGGAAGGATGGCAGCATTCGACGACGTCCGTCGGGATGAATTTGATCGTATGGTGGCGGGCGAGCTTGCGACCGGCTGGCAGGAGGCTCTTAACGCTCACAAACGCAAATGCGCCGAGGAGCGGCCCGCCTGGGCAACGCGCAAGGCCTCGGGCGAGGCGCTATCGGTGCTTACCCAAGCGTTGCCGGAGCTGATCGGCGGCTCCGCTGACCTCACCGGATCAGTCAACACCAAGACGCCGAGTACGGCGCCAGTGACAGCCGACAATTTTGCCCAACGCTACCTCCACTACGGGGTGCGCGAACACGGCATGGGTGCCGTCATGAACGGCATTGCGCTGCACGGCGGTTTCATTCCCTATGGCGGCACTTTCTTGGTGTTCGTTGATTACATGCGCGGCGCCATGCGCCTGTCAGCATTGATGGGCCAGCGTGTGGTCTATGTCCTGACACACGACTCAATCGGTCTCGGAGAAGATGGCCCGACCCACCAGGCGGTCGAAACCTTGGCGATGCTGCGCGCGACTCCCAATTTTAACGTTTTCCGCCCCTGCGATGCTGTCGAAACGGCAGAGTGCTGGGCCCTAGCGCTGACCAACGTGAACGGGCCATCGGGACTGGTTCTGACCCGCCAGGGTGTGCCGGGCATGCGGACGGAACACACGGACCAAAACCTCTCTGCCCGCGGCGCCTATGTGCTCGCTGAAGCCGAGGGCGGAGAGCACGTCGCGACACTGCTGGCGACCGGCTCCGAAGTCAGCGTCGCGATGGCGGCACGCGACATCCTTCAGGCCGATGGGATGCCGACGGCTGTCGTATCGATGCCGTGCTGGGAGTTGTTCGATGCCGAGGACGAAACCTACCGTAAGCTGGTGCTGGGGCCCGGCACGGTGCGCGTCGCCGTTGAGGCGGGCGTGCGCATGGGTTGGGACAAGTACATCCGCAACCACGGCGACTTCGTCGGCATGACCGGCTTTGGCGCCTCGGCGCCCGGTGGGCAGCTATTCGAACACTTTGGCATCACCGCCGACGCCGTGGCGGCCGTTGTCGTCAATCGGTTGAACCGTTTGCAAGAATTCACTCAGGGAGAGGATTGATGAACTTGGAACAGCTGACCAAAACCGCCAACGAGATGGTCACAGATCACAAGGGATTGTTGGCGGCTGACGAGAGTACCGGCACGATCGGAAAGCGGTTTGATAACATCGGTGTCGAGAACGTTGAGAACAACCGGCGCGACTACCGTGAGTTGCTGTTCCGCGCTGAGCGTCTCGGTGAGTTTATCAGCGGCACTATTCTATACGACGAGACTATCCGCCAATCGGCAGGCGACGGCACCTCTTTGGTGGCCCTGATGAAGGGCCAAGGGATCATCCCCGGGATCAAGGTCGATGGCGGTGCCAAGGACCTACCAGGCTCGCCCGGCGAGAAGGTTACTGAGGGCCTGGACGGTCTGCCTGGACGGGTCGAAGAATATGTCGGCCTTGGTGCACGTTTTGCTAAGTGGCGCGCCGTGATCACCATCGGCGAAAAAATCCCGAGCGCCCAATGCATTCACGTCAATGCCCATGCGCTCGGGCGCTACGCAAAAATCTGCCAGGAGGGTGGCCTGGTACCGATCGTCGAACCTGAGGTGCTGATGGACGGGGATCACGACATCGACGTTTGCGACGAGGTGACGAATGAAACTCTGAATACGGTGTTTGCCGAGCTCTACGCCCAGGACGTTGCTCTCGAGGGCATGATCCTCAAGCCTAATATGATAATCTCCGGGCTTGGTTGCCCTAAGCAGGCGGGTCCCGACGAAGTTGCAGAGCGCACCGTAGAGACAATGAGGCGCTGCGTGCCGGCAGCAGTACCCGGTCTCATGTTTTTGTCCGGCGGCCAAACGGAAGCCGACGCCACGGTGCATCTCAACGCAATAAACGCTAAATTCGCGCCACAGCCCTGGAAGCTGAGCTACTCGTACGGTCGCGCTCTGCAGCAGAGCGCGCTGCAGGCCTGGAAGGGCGACGCCGGCAACATCGCTAACGCACAGGCCGCCTTGTTCGAACGCGCCCGTGCCAACAGCCAAGCCTGCGCTGGCGTCTATACCGCCGAAGCGGTGTAAGCTGACCGGGGGAATACGTTAACCATGACCAAAATGGTTAAAATTGCGCCGTCGATTCTGTCGGCGGACTTTGCCAGGCTTGGCGAAGAAGTTAGGGCGGTCGATGCAGCCGGCTGCGACTACATTCACGTCGACGTCATGGATGGACACTTTGTTCCCAACCTGACGTTCGGTCCGCCGGTTATCAAATGCCTGCGGCCGGTGACAAAGAAACCCTTCGACGTGCACCTGATGATTAACCCGGCACAGCCCTATCTTCAGGACTACGCAGAGGCTGGCGCCGACATCATCACTGTTCACGTAGAGGCCGACCCACATCTCGACCGCTCATTGCAGGTAATCCGATCGTTCGGCAAGAAGGCCGGCGTGTCACTAAATCCAGGCACGCCGGAAAGCGCCGTCGAGCACGTGCTCGACAAGGTCGATTTGATCCTGGTTATGTCTGTCAATCCGGGCTTTGGAGGCCAGAGCTTCATTCCCTCGCAGCTCAAGAAGATTGAACGCCTGCGCGAGATGATCGGTGATCGGCCAATCGAGCTCGAGGTCGACGGCGGCATCAATGCCGAAACGGCAGCCGATGTCATCGCCGCTGGCGCCAAAGTGCTCGTGGCCGGCAATGCCGTCTTCGGTGGTGGCGACTACACTGACACGATTGCGGCTTTGCGTCCCGCCGCAAATTGACGACTGTTAGAATATCGCGTCAATTTGCTCGTTTGTTAGATTGCGAGACCTCACGGTCACCAGCTCCTTGAGTTCCCGGGTAATTTTCTCGACCCGATAGTTAACCGGCGGCTCCGGGTGGAATGATCCTCTAAAAGAGGTCCAGTTTTGTTGGCAGATTTCGCGTTTACTGACTTCTGGGAAAGAGGATGAAATAAGCTGCAAACGCTAAACCCTTCGATAGATCATAGGCGGACTTTGCGTAGCCGAAGTAGCTCTATCAGAGAGCCAAGCACGTGGTTAAACGCGGTGCAATTGGCTCGCCCCCTAGCCAGCTAGTACCTGGAACGAGTGCGGTATCCCTTCCACGAGATCTCAATAATCGCGCGAGGAACTGGGGATTGCGGAACACTAACTCGCCGAGGCCAATAAGGCACTGAAGAACGCATAACGAAAAGCCGATATAGCGGCCTAAAAGCTTGAGCGCGGCACACGTCTTATTCCCCCAAGGGCGGTCAGGAGCATGCCAGTCTATCCTGTGCTAGTCGTCTAACCCAAGGCCAGGCTCACGCCCGTTGTTTTCATGCAGTAGGGTGACGGCCGGGGCGCATTATACCACTTAGCCGACCATTTCGTCGTCTGTGCCGCTGGCGATGATGATTTCTCCGGCGTCGGAGAGGGCCTTGGCGACGCCGACGACGCCGGCCTGAGCCTCGTCGACATCCGTCAGACGGACCGCGCC
>PTLJ01000115.1 GCA_002938045.1 Alphaproteobacteria bacterium MarineAlpha3_Bin4 | reverse complement strand
ATCCGTGTAGATTTCGTGAAGTTTCGTCAAAAGGTCGGCCGCACGTGCGCCGGTCGATTATCGGCGCGAGAGCCCAATCCAAGCCCGCAGACGGTCGATCGCGCGCCGGTCCGCCTTGGTCGGCCGCCAGGCGCCTGGCTTACGGCAGCCGGCGCTGGCTGCTGACGCCGACAGTTCTCCAGCATTGCGCGCGCTAACCTCAGGCGGGTTGAGGTCGTCGTAGAGATCCTGAGCCTCAGCCGCCGGACCGCGGCGCGTACCGGGGTCGAGGACCTTGATGACGCGGATGTCGGGGCCCTTCGGAAATGTCAGCACGTTACCGACGTGGACTGTATGATGGGCCTTCCGGATCACCGTTCCGTCGACGCGCAGTTTGCCCGATTGGCAGAACCTGGTCGCCAGCGAGCGGCTTTTGAAAAAGCGCGCGTACCACAACCACTTGTCCAGTCGCTGCGTGTCCTCGCTCATCGCTCGACCACAAAGTCTCTAAGTTTTTCGAACGGCGATCCCTCGGCCGGGGCCGCCGGCTGGCGGGGTGGTAATTTGGTGAACTTGCGACGCGAGCGCAGCTTCAATCGATAGCGGACCTTGCCTCCCCGCGTTTCCTGGCGGTAGCCCAAGCGGTTAAGGATTTCCGCCATCTCATCGGCGCCACAACCGGCGATAGTCAACAACTCTGCACCGGCAGCGAATGGTCCGGTCCGGGCGAGCGCCCAGGCGCGCCCAGCAATCCGCTCAACAATGTCGATGCGCACGGCACGTAGGCCCATCGCCCGATAGCCGATGGCCTCCCAATAGGCGTCGGTAACCTGGTCGGCACCAGCCACAGAGACGCGCCCGGGCGGCGGCATTGGCAACCCCGACCCGGTTTTGTTGTACAGGCACCAGAGCAGACGACGGAAACGGACAGCCGCCGGCTTGAGGAGCGCAGGAACGTAAACGGACTCGCGGCCAAAGCGGACCCCAGCGCGACGCAGCGCCTGCCGGTCGGTTTTGCTGAGGACGGCGATATCTTGCGCTGCATTGCGTCGCGGAAACGACCCAAGGCACTCGGCCAACCGGAAAGCAATGCCTTTCGCCAGCCCACTGCCGGTCGCTGCCTCGACTTTGTTGAGTGGCGTGAACTGGGCGGCAATCAAGTTGTCGAGCCACGACCGCAGCCGCTTCTCGATGCGATCACGATCTGCTGGTTGGATCAGTTGGTTGTCGAACGGTCGAATGGCCGGTTTCATCAGCGCCGGCCCGCGATCGAGATACGCGACCGAAACGCCCCGCCACAGGATGTCATGGCTGAGCACGCCCTCGGCGTCCTCAATCAACGTGAACGCGGTCTCTGGCTCGGCCATGAAGCGTATCACCCGGGCCCCAATCTCACCACGCAGCGCCTTGCCAGCGGCAGCGGTGACCGCTCTCGTCGCCACCGTCTCGCCAAGGCCGTGTGGGTCGGGCTCGGGAATAAAACGGAATCCCTCCAACCGTCCCACCGAGTGACCTTCGACGATGACTACGCCGTCGTCGGTGACAGCGGCCAGGAGCTTTTCCCGTTCTTTGATGCGGCTGACCAGGAGCGCTGTGCGCCGATCAACGAACCGCTGCGTCAGCCGTTCATGGAGCGCGTCGGAAAGCTTGTCCTCGATGCACCGGGTGCTTTCCTGCCAATGGCCCGCGTCGCCAAGCCATTCGGCCCGGAACGAGATGTAGGTCCAAATCCGCACTCCGGCGAGGCGCTGTGTCAGGGTCTCGATATCGCCGTCGGTACGATCGAGGCGCGCCACCTGATTGGCAAACCAGTCGGTCGGCAAACGCGATCCAGGCCCCATCAGCTGCCGATATATAATGCCTAGGAGCCGCGCGTGGGCATCGCTCATGACCTTGCGAAAGTCAGGAATTTGGCACACCTCCCAAAGCCTGTGGACAGCCTCGCCACCGGTCGCCAGCGCCATTACGTCTGCGTCGCGGGTCATCTGCTCGAGTGCCAATTCGTCGTCGGCCTTCCGGGCGTGGGATAGGCCCGCGCGCTCGGGCTTCAGCGTCAGGCTAGATTGTAGATCGGCGACGGAGGCGAAACGCAGTTGGGGGTTACGCCAGAAGATCTTCTTCAAGGGATCGAATTCGTGGTTTTCGATTCGTGCCGCCACTTCGGCGCTCAACAGCGTTGCCCCGGCCGTGGTGCCGAATGTACCGTTGTTCATGTAGCGCCCGGCGCGGCCAGCGATCTGCGCCAGTTCCGGTGGTGTAAGATCGCGCACGACGCGGCCATCGAATTTGTGCGTCGCGGCGAAGGCAACGTGATTGACGTCCATGTTGAGGCCCATGCCGATGGCGTCCGTCGCTACCAGGTAATCGACTTCGCCCTGCTGGTACATTCCGACCTGGGCGTTTCGGGTGCGCGGGCTAAGGGCTCCCAGAACGACTGCGGCCCCGCCGCGCTGTCGGCGGAACTGTTCAGCGATGGCGTAAACGTCGGCGGCCGAAAAGGCAACCGCGGCGCTGCGCTTGGGCAGCCGACTGGTCCTGTGCTGGCCGGTATGGGCAAGGGTCGAATATCGGGGCCGGGACATGAACTCGGCTTCCGGAACCAATTGCCGGATCAACGGGCGCATGGTGTCGGCGCCCATCAGCATGGTTTCCTCCTCGCCGCGCGTGTTCAGCAGCCGCTCGGTGAAGACATGGCCGCGATCTGGGTCGGCGCACATCTGGACCTCATCGATCCCGACGAACGCGACGCGCCGGTCAATCGGCATCGATTCGACGGTGCAAAGGAAATAACGCGCGCCGAGCGGCACGATCTTTTCCTCTCCGGTGATCAAAGCGACGGCGCTAGCGCCCTTTAGGCGCTTGGCCCGGTCGTAGTTCTCGCGCGCCAACAGGCGCAGGGGAAACCCGATCATGCCCGAGGCATGGCCGAGCATGCGTTCCATCGCGTAATGGGTTTTGCCAGTGTTAGTCGGCCCCAGCACGGCGACGACACGCGAACACGGCGTGACGATCTGCATGGACAGAGAATCGCGGTTCGACGACACGAAATCAAGCCTCGAATCGGGGGCGGGTCGGCTTGCGCATCGGGTCGTACGGGATACGAATCGGGGCCAAATGTGCGCAAATTGGAGCTTAAGGGGGGCCGGCCGATTACCGCTCCAGGACCATTCATAATACGTTAATTTTGGGAAAAATCTTGGAATTCAGGCCCTCTCCGGACTTATAAACAAGACACGATGTTGTTTCGGCGGTGTTTCGGTTGACGATCTGATTCGGCGGTGTTTAAAGATTAGCAGCGTGTAAAATATCGCTGTCGGCTAGAGACGACAGCATTAGCAAGAACTAAGGGATGACGAAATGGAAAAGGTTGTTGCGGTATTTCTGTCGATAGCAGCCGTGGTACTTATTGTCGGAATCCAGTATCTGAAAACCTTATAGATTAAAACGGCGGCCGCGGCGACGGTGCTGCTTCATCATTGTGTTCCTGATCCCAATACCGCTTTGCATGGAACACGCCCTTGTTTCTGTGGCGTGCCCCGCTTTTGGCGGTAAATAACTCTAATTCCGCTTTTTCCCCCGCACCATCGGAACGAAGCTGACCGGCAGCACACTGTCGGTGGTTGTCTGTCCAGAGGCGTCCTTGACGACCAGGATCAGGGTCTGGCGGTCGTGGGCGCGGCCGATCGGGATGATCATGCGGCCGCCGGGCTTGAGTTGGTCGACGAGAGCCTGCGGAATGGACTCCGGCGCCGCCGTTACCATGATGGCGTCGAACGGCGCCTCCTCAAGCCAGCCGAGAAAACCGTCACCGTGGCGGACACGGTCACGCTCGCAACCGAGCCTGTCGAGCGATTGGGCTGCGCTCCGGGCAAGCTCCTTGATAATCTCGATGGTGAAGACCTGGCCTGCGACCTGGGTCAGCACCGCTGACTGATAGCCGGAACCACTGCCGATCTCTAGCACCTTCTCACTGCCCGTCAGGTCAAGAAAGTCGGTCATCAGGGCGACAATATAGGGCTGCGATATGGTCTGACCGTGGCCGATCGCCTGCGGCCGGTTGACGTAGGCGACGGCCTCGTCACCGGGAAGCATAAACTTATGTCGCGGCACCGCCGCCATCGCCGCCATTGTGCGCTCGGAAAACCGTTTGCGTCCGGTCCAGAGCTCCGTTTCCTTGGCATCGCGCTCAATCTCGCGGAGCAAGCGGTGGTGGGCTTTCTCGAGTTTGAGCGGATCCATGGCGAGTGACCTCCTAACCTTCACAATGCGGGAAAACTCGGGTCGCGGGCAAGGGGGCTTGCGGCGGACCGCCCGGCGGTCCATATCAGGCCCGCGGAACTACATTTCATCAGTAGTGAGAGACTCGTCATGGCCAAGGAAACATTCACCTTCCAAGCAGAAGTTAGTAAACTCCTAGATATCGTCGCGCATTCCCTTTACAGCCACAAAGAGATCTTCTTGCGCGAGCTGATTTCCAACGCATCCGACGCTTGCGACCGGCTCAGGTATTTGTCCTTGACCGAGCCAGAACTGATCAAAAGCGACCCGGGTTTCCGGATCACTATCACCGCCGACGCCAAGGCCCGAACCATCACCGTCAGCGACAACGGCATCGGCATGGGCCGCGACGAGTTGACCGAAACACTCGGCACCATTGCCCGCTCCGGCACCCAGGCATTTGTTGAGCAAATGAGCCAGGCAAAGGCCAAAGTAAAGGGAAAGGGAGAGAACGAAGCCATCGACCTTATCGGCCAGTTCGGAGTCGGTTTCTATTCGTCTTTCATGGTTGCCGACAGGGTCGAGGTAGTGACCCGCCGCGCCGGCGAGGAACAGGCTTGGCTATGGACGTCGGATGGCCGCGGCGAGTACACGATCGAGGAATTGGCGTGGCCAGGCCGCGGTACCGAGGTCACCCTCCATCTGCTCAAGGATGAGAAGGAGTTCGTCGAGCCGACGCGGATAACCAACATCGTCAAGACATACTCCGACCACATCAGCATTCCGATCGCACTCACCGGAAAGGGCGATGGTGAGGAAAAGACTTTGAATACTGCTTCAGCGCTGTGGACCCGTGACAAAAAGGATATCAGCGACGACCAGTATCGTGAGTTCTACCACCACGTCGCGCATGCCTTCGACGACCCGTGGATGCGGTTGCACAACCGGGTCGAAGGTGTCCTAGCCTATACCAACCTTCTATTCATCCCCTCGACCCGACCGTTCGATCTATTCCACCCCGACCGCAAAACTCAGGTCAAACTCTACGTCAAGCGGGTGTTCATTACCGACAACTGCGAGGAGCTGCTGCCGTCCTACTTCCGGTTTATGCGCGGCGTCGTTGATTCCGAAGATCTGCCGCTCAACATCAGCCGTGAGATGTTCCAGCACAACCCAGCTCTGGCCAAAATCAAGAAGGCGCTGACCAAACGGTTAATCGGCGAACTCAAGAAGAGCGCCGAAAAGAAGCCAGACGATTATGCCGTGTTTTGGGACAACTTCGGCGCTGTTCTCAAGGAGGGCCTCTACGAGGAC
>PTLJ01000114.1 GCA_002938045.1 Alphaproteobacteria bacterium MarineAlpha3_Bin4 | reverse complement strand
TGGATTATAAGGGCTTTGACGCTCCGAGATCTCGGGTTGTTGTTCCCTTGACACTCTTGCTCCGGGCGGAGAATACTCGATCGTGTGTGCTTTTTTTGTAAGGACTTCTGCTGAATTCGTTAATTAGTGAAACAGAAGCCGAGTAATACTAGCTGAATGGCTCGATGATCTGGCCAAGACGGCAAAACGGTTCCATAGCCCTTGGTCGGGCCGGAGAATATCATAGTCTGTCAGCCAGGGAACGCATTGACCCATAATCGGATGGTTGTCGAGTTTAAGCAAAATTAACAGATATTAAATCTTGGGAGCGGGACGGAGACTAAAATGGAAAGCGGAATCTTTAGTTTCATCTTTCGTTATAGCAAGCGCCAGCAAGTCATTCTGCTGATTGTAACAGCGATTTCATTCCCGTTCCTTTATATGTCCTTTGATCTGCCAAAGATCATCATCAACGATGCCATAGATGGCACTAATTTCCCGCGCGTGATCCTAGGCTTCGAGTTGGATCAAGTGCCCTATCTGATGATCCTATGCGTTGTCTTCCTGTCCCTTGTGCTCATCAATGGTGCTTTCAAACTTTGGATCAACATCTACCGCGGTTCCATGGGCGAACGGATGCTGCGTCGAATTCGATACCAACTGATCGAGCGGGTCATGCGGTTCCCAATTCCGCATTTCCGAAATGTCTCCCAGGGCGAGGTGGTTTCTATAGTGACTACAGAAACTGAACCCCTTGGCGGATTTATCGGCGAGGCACTGTCGATGCCGGCGTTCCAGGGCGGCACCCTTTTGACTATCCTTGCCTTTATGTTCGTTCAGGACTGGGCTTTAGGCCTGGCGGCCATCGCCCTTTACCCGGCTCAAATGTACTTAATCCCGAAGCTGCAAATGAAGCTTAACCTTCTGGCCAAGAAGCGCGTGGCGACAGTTCGTAAGCTTTCCGAACGGGTCGGTGAATTGGTCTCAGGCGTGCATGAAATTCACGCTAATGATACCAGCCAATACGAGCTTGCCGATTTCAGCTCACGCCTTGGCAAGATTTATGGCATCCGCCTGGACATCTATCGCAAGAAGTTCTTCATCAAATTCCTCAACAACTTCATCGCCCAAATTACACCGTTCTTCTTCTTCTCCATCGGTGGCTATCTGGTCATCCAAGGCGATCTCTCGTTCGGCGCGCTTGTCGCCACGCTTGGAGCCTACAAGGACCTCGCAGGGCCTTGGAAGGAATTGCTGGCCTACTACCAGAAGCTGGAGGATTCGCGGATCAAGTATCAACAGCTGGTTGAGCGTTTTCGACCGGCGGGCATGCTCGAGCCGGAAATGCTTGCGCCAACTGAGAGCGTGGATGTTCAACTCGATGGCCAGTTGGTCGCCAGCAACCTGACCCTGGAGGAAGACGAGGGCACAAAAGTCGTTGCCGGTGCGTCGTTTGCCCTCGATATAAATCGTCATACCGCAATCGTCGGGTCGTCGGGCAGTGGTAAGAATGAAGTCGCAAAACTAATTTCACGCCAGGTGTCTCCGACCGGTGGATCGGTTTCCGTCGGCGGCGTTAACCTGACAGGAGTGCCGGAGGCGGTAATAGGCCGTCAAGTCAGCTACATTGATCCCGAGGTCTACATCAGCTCCGGGACAATTAAGAACAACTTGCTCTACTCCCTTAAGAACTTCCCGCGAAGCCCGGGCGGCGAGGAGACGGAGGCTGAACACAAGAGTAAGATCGGAGAATCTGAGCTTTCCGGCAACTCAACGCTCGACGTCAACGCCGATTGGATAGATTACACGGCAATCGGCGTGGATGGCCCCGAAGCGTTGACGGAAAGAGCGGTGGAGGCGTTGCGTACTGTCGGCCTTGAGAACGATATCTTCGAGTTCGGTCTTCGAAAGATCATCGTCCCCTTGGACTATCCGGAGCTCACTGAGGGAATCCTTAAGGCGAGGAAAGACATCCATGAACATCTTAATGATCCGAAGGTCGCTGACCTCGTTCAGGTATTCGATAAGGCGACATACAATGTCAACGCTTCGGTCGCCGAGAACATTCTGTTCGGCACCCCGGTGGGGGATAGTTTCAAGGTCGAGAACCTAGGCGACAATCCTTACGTACTCGAGGTCTTGGCGAAAACAGACCTGACCAAAACGTTTCTGGAAATGGGGTTGAACATCGCCACGCTGATGGTCGATCTGTTTAAGGACCTGCCGCCGGGCCACGAATTCTTCGAGCGTTTCAGCTTCATCGAAGAAGAGGCGCTGACGGACTTCCAGAGAATTATCAATATTGCAGGCACCAAAGGCTCCGACAATCTTAACGAAGAAGACAGCAAGCAGCTGACGGATCTGCCGTTCAAGTTGATCGTCGCGCGTCATCGCCTTGATCTGATCGACGATCAAATTCAAGAAAAACTGATTGAGGCAAGGCATGCTTTCGCAAGCGGCCTGCCCGAAGACCATCAAGGTGCGATCGAGTTTTTCGACGTTGCTAACTATAACGCCGCCGCCAGTATTCTCGACAACGCACTCTTCGGCAAAGTCGCCAGCGATAAAGCCGACAGCCGAGAGCGGGTCGTTGAATTTGTTACCAAAACGATCGATGATCTGGGTCTAAGGACAGCGGTATTAGAGGCCGGCCTCGAATACGACGTCGGCATCGGCGGCAAACGGCTAACCCAGGCGCAGCGGCAACGGCTTGGCCTGGCGCGCGGGCTAATCAAGAATCCGAAGCTGTTGATCGTCAACGACGCTACCGCGACTCTCGCTAAACCCGACCAGGAACAGGTCCTCGCCGCCGTAAGAGAGGCGATGAAGGACGCGGGTCTTGTCTGGATCACCGATGACCCGGACAGCGTCAGCAGCTTCGAAGTGGTTTTGGCCGCCGAATCCGGGCGGGTCAAAGAGGCGAAAGGCGCGGCGCCAACGCAAGTCGCGGAGCAGCCCGCGACCGAAGGCGAAGAAGCAGCGAGCGGTCTCGGTCAGGATGTTGCGCTTTTGGCCAGCATCCCGTTCTTCGCCGGTCTTGACCGTTCGAAGCTGAAGCTTCTGGCGTTTGCTAGCGAACGCCAAAAGCTAGATCCTGGGGAAATCCTCTTCAACCAGGGTGACATGGGCGATATGGCCTGTGTCATCGTCGACGGTGAATTCGATATCTTAGTGGCGACGGCCTCAGGACCGGTAAAGGTCGCGAACGCCGCCACCGGCGATGTGATCGGCGAGCTGGCGCTGCTATGCGATGCACCGAGAACGGCGACGGTGCAGGCGGTCGGCGATGTAACCATTCTGCGAATTTCCAAGGATGTTTTCCTGCAACTTGTCCACGACAACGCTGAGATCGGCGCTAACCTGACCCGGATCGTCGCCGGCCGGCTGGAGAAGATGATGCGCGGCTTCACCGGTGGCGACCAAGGGCTTTACGATAAGGTCACCGGGCTGCCGGGCCACAGTCTGTTTGTCGACCGCATGGAGAACGCGGTCAGCATGGACGTTCGCGAAGGCAACGTCACCAATCTGGTGCTGTTGGATTTCAATAAGGTGTTGGAAGATGTACTTAGAGGTGACCAGCAGTTACAGACTGAAGTCTTAAAGGAGATCGCCAACCGGCTACAAGATAATCAGAGAAAATCTGACACGCTGGCCAAACTTGCCGGAGCATCTTTCGGTATCATTGCCAAGACGAAGGCCGATGGCGAGGGTCTCGATATTCTCACCGGACGGATCCGTGATGTGCTCAAGGATCCCGTGGCCGTCGACGATGCCGAAATCGATATTGCCACGAACGTAGAACTCGAAATCTTCACGTTAACGGAGGATTCCGCGGAGTCGACGTCCGAGAAAATCCGGCAGCGCCTTCAAATGTAAGCAGCGATAAAAGCTGATAACGACAGCGGAAGGCGTAAATGCCAGAAGAAGTCTGGGAAGAGACAGCGCCCGCCAAACGCTCCAGGGATTTGATTGATGGCCGGCTGGGATGACTTGAGCCGCGAGTTCGATGCCTGGGCTGCCGAAAATCGAACCATCACCCTTTGGTGGCGGGACGACGACGCTGTCGCCTTGACGCCCGCACTCGACAAACTGCTGACGATCTGTCGGAATTCTGGGACGCCGCTTGCCCTTGCCGTGATCCCAGCTGACACCGAGGCGGCGTTGGCTGATTTTCTCGAGGCGCGGTCCGACGTATATGTTCTCCAACACGGTTACGAGCATGTCAACTACGCTCGACCCGGCGACAAGGCTTCCGAGTATGGTCCGGAACGAGACCAGGAATCGCGGCTCGAAGAACTCGCCCAAGGGCTCAAGCTGTTATCCCGATTTCGCCAGTTGCTGCCGGTATTGGTGCCGCCGTGGAACCGTATCGATACAGCGCTATTGCCGATCCTGCCGGAGATCGGTTTGACTGGTATCTCCACTTTCGCACCAAGAGAACCAGCCGTTTCGATCTCGGGTCTGACGCGCGTTAATACCCATGTCGATATAATCAATTGGCGGATGGACCAGCATTTTCTTGGTGTTCCGGCGGTACTTGACCAATTGATCGAGCATCTTCAGGCGCGGCGGCGCCGGGCCGCCGATCCTAACGAACCAACGGGGCTGTTAACGCATCATCTCGTTCACGACGCCCAAAGTTGGTCCTTTCTCAACCAGTTCTTTCAATTCACCAGCGCCCATCCGCATACTAGATGGCTCGAAGCGCAGGAGGTGTTCGGGCGTTGAATGCCAACGGACAAGATTTTACCGGTCACAGCCGGCTCGCGCGGCCTCCTTCGCGGTCTGTTGTCGGGGTTCTATTTGTTTGCCACCCTCAATCGAAATGATTGCGCGCAGTACCTTGGTATATAGGGTGCATACAAAATTATGTGTCGGATTTGTCATTTCAAGTTGTTTACTATCGCGCACTGACGGAATTTCAAACTCATGGATCTAATTAATACCAATAACCTGGGGGTCCGGTTTGCGACCCGCGCTGGGCCTGTCGATGCACTCAAGGGGGTTTCGTTCCGTATCCGCGAGGGGTCGACAGTTGCCATCGTCGGCGAGAGCGGTTCAGGAAAATCGGTTACCGCCCAGGCGATCATGGGTATTCTTCCTAGAAACGCGACTATCACTAGTGGCGAGATTCTGTTCGCTGATCTCAGCAACAGCGGAAAAATCATCGATTTGGCCAAACTCGACCCAGCTAGGTCCGAGTTCCGCGCCATCCGCGGCAAGCGGATCTCGATCATCTTTCAGGAACCGATGACGTCTCTGTCGCCACTCCACACCATCGGCAACCAGATCTCTGAGGCTCTGGCCCTGCATTTCGATCTTACAGATTCGCAAGCCCATGAGCGCTGTGTCGAGATGCTTAGGCTGGTCAATTTTCCGGACGCCGAGCGCGCCTACAAAACCTATCCGTTCGAGCTTTCAGGCGGCCTGCGGCAGCGGGCAATGATCGCAATGGCGCTGGTCTGCCGGCCGTCGTTGCTGATTGCCGACGAGCCGACGACGGCCCTCGACGTCACTATCCAGGCACAAATCCTGAGCCTTATTCA
>PTLJ01000113.1 GCA_002938045.1 Alphaproteobacteria bacterium MarineAlpha3_Bin4 | reverse complement strand
GCTCTTGCCACCCCATGGGCGGAAAATACGACCCACGCTCCTGCTGGCACCTCGTCCAGTTCGCCCACAAATACCACCCCACGCGATTCCAGTTCCTCGACCACCGAGCGGTTATGCACAATCTCGTGGCGCACATATATGGGCGTGCCGAAGCGCTCGAGCGCGCGTTCGACAATCTGGATGGCGCGGTCGACTCCGGCGCAGAACCCGCGTGGGCTTGCTAGCAAAACAGTGAGTGGCGGCCTGTCCATGATCCTTGCCAGAATTGCTGCAGGGGTGAGGGTGGAAAACGATGCGCGAAACGGGCTGAAGCTCCGGAGAGCCGGTGCTCTGCGGGTCTCCGTGCCTTGTTCCCGCTGCCACCGTCGAGTACATTCCGGCGGCGTCCGCGGGCCCAACTTAGACGAAGCGGCCGCTAGCGGCCAAGGGCTCCGCGCGGGCCCAATAGCTGGCGGAGACTAAGCGAAAGATCCGGTTCCTAACAGGAGTTCTAGTGGTCCGGCTTGAAGCGTCCCGGCGTCCCGAGTCCCGCTCCAGGTCGAGTCTAGTGGCGCACCTGTTCGCCTGTATGGCCCTCGTGGCTGCGACTGCGTGCGAAAGCTTCACCAGCGGGACTTATCTCAACTGCCCTATGGTCGCCTTTCTCGGCGGTACCGAGCACATCACCCAGTTCAAGAACGGCCCTGGGCGCAGCGGGATAGACATCGCTGTAGAGGCCGACATGGACAATCTGGATGCCACTTGCCGCTTCTCCACCGAGCGCGTCGAACTGGAACTTGCCTTCGATATTGTGGCCGTGCGCGGGCTCGATTCCCTTGCCACCGGGGCAGAGGTACCGTTCTTTGTCGCCGTAATCGGTGCGGAGGGTGAGGTACTGGCAAAGACACCGTTCGTCGCCCGCATCCCGTTTCTTGGCGCTGCCCCGGCCACATGGACAGAGGACCTCATGCAAGAGATTGTGCTTGCGGAGGGTCAGCACCCTCGTAGCTTTGAGGTCCTGATTGGCTTCCAACTTTCCGCCGAGCAGCTCGACTTCAACCTTGCCCGCCGCGGCGTTCGCTAACGCACCCGTCCGAGCCCGGGTTTTTTTGCCCCGCGTTGACTTGGCACTCACCGTGGCTACACTGCCGCGAGTGGCCCTGAAGGGTCGCGCACGACTCCCCTGCGGGAGAGTCCGGCCCGGCCCCGAAGAGGCCCAGCTGGCGCCGAAGGAGCAACCGCCCCGGAAACTCTCAGGCACCCGGACCGCAGCGTGATGAGGCTCTGGAAAGCGGGCAGCACCGGTAGTTGCCGGGCGGTCCCACCGAAGATGCAAGCCGGGCGCAGGAATAGGCATCACCACCGCGCCGGGTGAATCTTTCAGGTCCCGAGACAGAGGGGGTGTCCGTCAGCCGCTCTTCGGCGGCCCTAGTGGCCGCGACCCGGTTGGCAAGGCGCCGCTACTTTTTTCAGGGAGAGCCCAGTGACCAACGACTAGACCCTGGACCAAGACCTGAAGAAGACGCCGCTCGACGCCTTCCACCGGCAATTGGGTGCCAAGATGGTTCTGTTCATCGACCACCGCCACTCTACCGGATAAAGACAGGGAGCACGATTAATGACCGTTAGATACACCTACGATCACGAATGGGTTAGCGTTAACGGCAATATTGCCACCATCGGCATCACCGCCTATGCCCAGGCCCAGCTGGGCGACGTCGTTTTCGTTGAACTGCCCGCTGTCGGCTCCAAACTGTGCCAAGGCGACGAAGCCAGCGTCGTCGAATCGGTCAAGGCCGCGAGCGAAGTCTATATGCCGGTCTCCGGCGAGGTCGTCGAGATCAACGGCGTGATCGAGGACGAACCGACGACGGTCAACTCGGACCCAGCCGGCGAGGGCTGGTTCTTCAAGATCAAGCTCTCGGATCCATCCGAGCTCGACGACATGATGGACGACGACGCCTACAAGTCGTATATCGCGGAACTCGACTGACATGCCGGCAACAACGCTCCAGGAACTGAAGCAGAAGAACGAGTTCATCCGCCGCCACATCGGCCCCGACGAGTCGCAGATCAATGAGATGCTGGCGGCATTGGGGCTCAAGTCCCTCGACGAACTAATCATGAAGACGGTACCGGAGGACATCATCTCCGGCGACCCCCTAGACATCGAGGGCGAGAAGAACGAGCGCGAGACGCTGTCGTACCTACGCAGCATGGCCGAACGCAACAAGGTCTTCATCTCGATGATCGGAATGGGCTACTACGGCACGACCCTACCCTCCGTAATCCTGAGGAACGTCCTTGAGAACCCGGGCTGGTACACCGCCTACACCCCGTATCAGGCAGAGGTCAGCCAGGGCCGAATGGAAGCGTTACTCAACTACCAGCAGATGGTGATGGACCTGACCGGTATGGACCTGGCCAACGCGTCGCTTCTGGACGAGGGTACCGCCGCGGCGGAAGCCATGACGATGTCGAAGCGGGTTACAAAATCTAAGAGCGCCAACTTCTTCGTCGATTCCGATACCCATCCGCAGACCATCGCTGTGGTACGCACCCGGGCTGAGTCGATGGGCTTCGCTGTCGTTGTCGGCAATCCGTTCACCGACCTAGAAGCCGCCATCGGCGGTGATGATGGTATCTTTGGCCTGTTGCTGCAGCACCCCGGCTCGTCTGGCGCGGTCCGCGATATCCGCCCAGTGATCAGGTGGGCGCAAGGAGCCAACGCGCTGGTTACCGTTGCCAGCGACTTGCTCGCCATGTGCTTCCTCAAGCCGCCGGGCGAACTCGGCGCCGACATTGTTGTCGGCAACTCGCAGCGCTTCGGCGTGCCGATGGGATACGGCGGCCCGCACGCCGCCTTCTTCGCAACCCGCGACAAGTTCAAACGCGCGACGCCGGGCCGAATCATCGGCGTCTCCGTCGATTCCACCGGCAAGCCTGCGCTGCGCATGGCGCTGCAGACCCGCGAGCAACACATCCGCCGCGACAAGGCGACCTCCAACATTTGCACGGCGCAGGTTTTGCTGGCCGTGATCGCGGGCTTGTATGCCGTGTATCACGGGCCCGAGGGTCTCAGAACCATCGCTCGCAAGGTCCACCGCATGACCCGCATAATGACTGCCGGGCTCAAGAAGCTGGGCTTCGAGGTCGAGACCAAGAGCTACTTCGACACCATCACCGTCCGCGTCCCGGGCCAGGCCACCCGCATCGCCGCGAGCGCCCGGGAATTCAGGATCAACCTCCGCATCGTCGACGATGACACGCTTGGGATCGCCTTCGACGAGACCACGCGTCGGCGCAACTTGCAAGCGCTTTGGCGGGCGTTCTCGACGACTGCCGATGATGAGCTTGACATCGAGACGCTCGATGCCAAGGCCGAAAGCTGCGTACCTGACGCGCTCCGGCGCACGAGCGAGTTCCTAACCCATCCAGTGTTTAACCTCTACTACTCCGAGACCGAGATGCTGCGCTATCTCCGTTGGTTGGCGGCCAAGGACCTGGCCCTCGACCGCACAATGATCCCGCTCGGGTCCTGCACCATGAAGCTAAATGGGACAACTGAGATGATCCCGGTCACCTGGCGCAATTTCGGTTCCATGCACCCGTTCGCGCCGTTGGACCAAATCCAGGGATACCAGCAGCTTTTTCTGGAGCTTGAGGAGATGTTGTGTAAGGCGACTGGCTTCGACGCCGTCTCATTGCAACCTAATGCCGGTTCCCAGGGCGAATATGCGGGCCTACTGTGCATCCGCAAGTACCTGAAGTCCAAGGGAGAGAGCCACCGCGACGTCTGTTTGATTCCGGCCAGCGCGCACGGCACCAACCCGGCCAGCGCAGTGATGGCAGGCATGCGTGTCGTCGTCGTCAATTGCGACGAGAACGGCAACGTCGACGTCGGGCACCTCGAGACCAAGGCGGAAGAGCACAAAAACTACCTAGCGGCGTTGATGATCACGTATCCGTCGACGCACGGCGTCTTCGAGGAGTCAATCCGTGAGATATGCGACATCGTACATAGCGCCGGCGGCCAGGTTTATTTGGACGGCGCTAACCTCAACGCCATGGTCGGCATCGTCCAGCCGGGCAAGATCGGCCCCGATGTATCGCATATAAACCTACACAAGACATTTTGCATTCCGCACGGCGGTGGCGGCCCTGGCGTCGGCCCGATCGGTGTCGGCAACCACTTGGCCCCATTCCTACCGGACCACACTGAGGTCGATGGCGTCAACCCGGCTGCGGCAGAGGGCGAGACCATAGGCCCGGTGGCGGCGGCGCCATGGGGCTCGGCCTCGATCCTGCCGATCAGCTGGGCCTACATGTACATGATGGGCGGCGAGGGCCTGAAAAAAGCGACCCAAGTGGCGATCCTCAACGCAAATTACGTCGCGCACCGGCTCAAGCCGTATTTCTCAATCCTCTATAAGGGCTTGGGGGGCATGGTTGCGCACGAGTGCATCGTCGATTTGCGCCCAGTCAAGGAGCACACGGGGATAACCGTCGACGACATCGCCAAACGCTTGGTTGATTTCGGCTTCCACGCGCCGACGGTTTCGTTCCCAGTCGTCGACACGCTGATGATCGAGCCGACCGAGAGCGAAGCCAAACGCGAGCTAGATCGGTTCTGCGACGCCATGATCGCGATCCGCGAAGAGATCCAAGAGATTGAGGAAGGCAAGGTCGACCCTCAAGACAACGTGCTCCGGAATGCGCCCCATACCCACCATCTGCTCCTCGAAGAAGACTGGCCGCACCCCTATTCCAAGGAGCGCGCCTTCTTCCCGCTTAAGGCGCTCCGCGAGGATAAGTACTGGCCGCCGGTCGGCCGCATCGACAACGTCACCGGCGACCGAAACCTGGTCTGCGCGTGTCCACCGATCGAGACCTACGAAAATTCGGCGAAGTAGGGCGGCGAAAAAACGAGGTAACCTCTTACCCTGTGAAACCGGTTACTTCGGAGCCTGATGTTACACCCTATAAACACTGCCAACAGGCACGAAGCCCACGCAAAGAAGCATAAAGAGATGTTGAGGACCGGCCCTTATATCCCGCAGAATTAGCCTCTTTCCCCGGAGACCCCACTGGTGACGATCAAACCCACTCCTGATTGGTACAAGTCCGGCGGATATTCTCACTCCCTAAACGTTTCGTGCAAGCGAGCGTCGGCGGGGATGAACCGGCCTCCGTTTTTGACTACCCTATTCCCGCCGTTCAGACTGGCAGCACCAGCCTAGCCCTCAGTATCTTTTAGGTCGAGCCTATCAAAGCAGCCGCAGCAGTAGGTCAATGATGAGCACTCGCGCTCGTCATTCTCTATGTCAAGCACCGCGCCGATCAGGATTGAGTGGCAACTGCCGTCGCCGTCGGAGGCGTCCACTATGACACCGGTGGCAAAGAAACCAAGCACGTCATGAAAGGAGTTTCTTCGACCATGACGGCAATTCCCTTGCCGATGCCACTCACGTTAGGAAGGCCAGAAGCGCCCGATTGAGCACTCCTGAGCCCTCAATCGGCACCATGTGCCGGAGCCCCGGCAAGATAAGCGCCTCGGCGTTGGGTAGTTCGGCTGCCAT